>NZ_DKTN01000024.1:0-70113 GCF_002473065.1 Limnobacter sp. UBA7229
GTCTGTTGAACTGCAAATTGGTTCTGGCAATGACGCCGCCGACACACTGGCAGTGAACTTGACAGAGGATGGCACCGCCGGCGGCAACGACCTGCAAACCACCCTGGGTGGCGCAACTCAAGCCGCAATCGTGACTGCCTTCGGTGGTGTAGATACCGCCGCCAACGCAGAAACCGCGATCGACACCATTGACACCGCCATTGACGACATCACCAACCTGCGCGCTACCACTGGTGCAGGCTTGAGCCGACTGGAACAAGTGGTTGGCTCTTTGGAAACCACCAGCAGCAACTTGAGTTCCGCTCGCGGCCGAATCATGGACGCAGACTTTGCCAAGGAAACTGCGAACCTGACTCGCGCCCAGATTCTGCAACAGGCTGGTACAGCCATGTTGGCCCAGGCCAACCAGCTGCCCAACAACGTGTTGAGCCTGCTGCGTTAATTCAGACCCAGTCTGATCAGTGACAAGAACCCGCCAAAAGTGGGTTTAAATCAAACAAAAAGCCCGGTGAATCAAGCTCACCGGGCTTTTAACGTTAAAGAAAACCCCTAAACCTGCCGTTAATCAAGTCATGGGGGCTTGTTGTGGCCTCGTAAAATTCGCAAAGGTGGCGAAAATGAACATTTCAAACATGGCTGATTATGCAACTGCCCTGCAAAAACCGCAGGATGCCGGTAACACAAAACCCGTACCCGGTGCGGGAGCCAAACCCTTGATGGGCGAACAGGCAGAGTTAAGCGTGAGTGAAGTGCTTGAAGTGGTTCAGAAGGCAAACGCCGCACTGACCAGCAATCAATCCAACCTGAAGTTTTTGGTCGACAGCGACAACGGCAAACCGATTGTTCAAATCGTGGACAGGGAAACCCAGGAAGTGTTGAAACAAATTCCATCGGTTGAAATGCTGAAGATCGCAAAAGCCATCGAGAAAATGCAAGGCGTTCTCATGTCACGTGAAGTCTAGAACGCAACAAGGGGAATAAATCATGGTAGGAATTTCATCGGCAGGCATTGGTTCTGGATTGGACATTGAGGGCATCATCAGCTCCTTGATGGCCGCCGAGCGAATTCCCTTGACCAAAGTGAGTCAGGAACGCACGGCGATCAATACCAAGATTTCAATTTACGGCATCATCAAGAATTCATTTGCAGACCTTAAATCTGCAGCCGACAAACTCAGTAATTTGAGTAACCTGAATCCGCTAAAAGTCACCTCCAGCGACGACAAACAGGTGGCGGCTACAGCCAGCGCCACAGCAGCAAAGGGCACCTACAGCATTCAGGTCAGTCAACTGGCCAAAGCCCAAAGTGTTGCTGCATCGAGCGTGGCCACCGCCGACACCACTGTGGGCACAGGCAGCCTGACAATCACACTGGGCAGTTACGATTCTGGTAGCAACACATTCACCAACAATGCAGACAAAACCCCGGTAACCATCAATATTGGCACTGGTCAGCAAACTCTGAACGGCATTCGACAAGCCATCAATGATTCCGACGCTGGCGTTACCGCATCCATCATCAACGATGGCACCGGCTCCCGTTTGGTGTTGACCAGCAAAGACACGGGTGCCGTTAACGGTTTCAAACTGGAAGTAGCAGACGCCGATGGCAACAACACAGACACTGCGGGTTTGTCCAGATTGGCTTTTGATCCCACCGCAGCGGTGGGGGCTGGCAAAAATGCCAGTTCGCTTCAAGTGGCACAGAACGCCAACTTCACCATCAACAACCTGGCGGTCAGCAAGGCCAGCAACACGGTAACCGACGCCGTTGAGGGCCTGAGTCTTAACCTGAAAGCAGTTACAACTACCGCAGTGAATCTGGAAGTAGGCTTAGACGACACAGCTTTAAAAACAACGCTGGACGGCTTTGTTACCGCCTACAACAAGATTCGGGGCAACCTGAAAGATCAACAGCAGAAAGACGCTACGCTGTCCAAGGAAACAACGCCATCCAACCTCGAACGTGGCCTTCGCAATATTCTGCGCGAGCAAGTTGCCCAATACGGCCTTGGTTTGAGTGACATTGGTTTGAGTTTTGACAAAGACGGTGTTTTGTCGCTCAACAAAAGCAAACTGGACTCAGCCGTGGCCGCAGACCCTTCCATTTTGGAAAAGGTTTTCACCAACACTGCAACCACCACCGATGCGCGTGTAAAGTACCTGGGTGCCAGCAACATGACCCAGGAAGGCACTTATGCAGTGAATGTGAGCACGGCTTACGATGGCAGCAACACAATTGCAGGCACCATCAACGGTGTGGCAGGCACGGGCGTGGGTAATGTTTTGACCGGCGCAACTGGCAATGCCAGCGAGGGTCTGCAATTTTCAGTGGTTCAAGGCGCTAGCGGCAACATGGGCTCGATTACCTTCAGCAAGGGCCTTGCAGAACGACTTAGCGACTGGATAGGCAGCCTGACAGATGAAGGCGGCAGCCTGGTGTCAAGAACCGACGGACTGACCAGCAGGAAGTCTCGCCTGGACGATCAGGAAGATAGAATCAACCTTCGACTTGAACAGGTTGAAAAGCGCTACCGAGCCCAATTCACGGCGCTGGATTCCATGCTGGCCAGCATGCAGCAGACAAGTTCTTATTTAAGCCAGCAACTGGCCGCCTTGGCCAAATAGCGGTAAGCGCGGAACTGTGCCCTAAAACCCCTGTTTTTAGTCGGATCAAACAGGGGGCGCAAGCCCTACTATTTGTTTAAGACAAATCACCAAGTGAACGCACCATGATGTACGGCGCAAAAGCATACGCACAAGTAGGACTGGAAACGGGCATCAACAGTGCCTCACCCCATGGCCTCATTGTGATGCTTTACGAAGGGGCCATTGAGGCCATTCGCAAGGCCAAAATTTACCTGGAAATGCAAAACATCGAGATGAAAACCAAGTCGGTGGACAAGGCGCTGCGCATCATCAAAGATGGATTGACCGCATCGCTCGACGTGAACGCCGGTGGAGCCCTCGCCCAGCAACTGCTTTCCTTGTACGACTACATTGGCAAAGAACTGATTTTGGCCAACGCCCAAAACAGTCCGGAACGCATGGACACCTGCATCGCCTTGCTCGATGACCTGCGTACTGCCTGGCTGGAAATCGGCCAGACCGCCACCAAATCATAACAACGACTTAGGACCGCTCTCGACCATGATCTTCGCGACAGACAACAACGGTGCAATCATGAAGCTGTACGCCGCCATAGCGAATCAAAGCCAGGTGATGCTTGATTCGGCCAAGGCCGGCAATTGGGATGAGTTGTGTGCTGCCGAAGAGCAGTGCTCGAAGCTGATCCACGAGCTTCAAGCCATCAAGGAAGCGCAACAAACCGAACTGAATGAAAAGGAACGCAGTCAGCACATTGGTTATCTGAAAAAGATTCTGGCCGACGATGCTGCCATTCGTGACATCACCGAACCCCGCCTTAAGCAGTTGGAAGAATTTCTTCGCGCAGCCAACAACTCGCAGAAACTCAGCAACTCTTACGGATCCAACTAAGCCATTGCGCTAAAGCAGCGGGTGTGAGACATGGCATTAACCCCGGTTAAATCAGCTCCACCCAACGTCAACTCCGTACTTCAATCCAATCCGGGCGATCGCGTTTCCTCGGGCAAAGGCGAAATTGCGCCCGTTGTTGCCATACTGACCCGCCAACTCCCGCTGCCACAGGCCCAACAGCTTGCCGGGCAAACCGCTTTGGTGCGTGTGGTGAAAGGCGGGCCTGGCAATGAAGCTGAACTTGAGTTTGCGGGCCAGAATATTCAGGTTAAATTGCCCCCTGGGCGACAGCTCACGGCGGGCGAAATGGTCACAGTCGCCTTTGCACTGTCCGGCAAAGGCGATGATTTGTCCGCAGGTGGTGCCAGCGGCGGTAAAAAGATAGCCGATGCCCGCAACCTGCTCACCACGCTTCCAGTCAGTGTCGACGATGGCGAGGCACAGGATTCTCCCAGTTTCGTGGACCGGCTTTCGGGCACCGCACGGCTGATTGGACTTCTTGAGCGCTTAGGACAAGGGGCACCCACGCAAGTTTCCACTTCGGTGATGACCAGCCTGAAGCAATTGAGTACCCAGTTTCAAACACAAACCAACCTGCCCGGCGTCTTGCTGGCTGACCCCGACAATACAACGCCCAATACCCGCACCGTGGCGCAAACCACACCTCAAAGCCAGGCACAGCAAACCCAGAGTGTGAACACATTGAGCAACCTGAACAACAGCCTTGCAGGCGTGTTGGCGCGGCAGGTGAGTGCAGCTGTTGAAAACAGCGGTTTGTTTTATGAATCGCACCTGCAACAGTGGGCCAATGGGCAACGCAGCACCGATCAAATTGCGAAAGAACCCCAAGCCCGGTTTGGGCAAGACCAGGTGATTTCGGAAAAAGGTTTGAACCCGGCAGCCGTTGACCAGTCGGTGAAACTGGTGACCGCACAACTGGCCGCACTGGACAACAATCGGATTTCATTGGCCCTCAGTGGCCTGTTGGGGCACCCGGTTCAAATTGACATTGAACCCGACACGGAAGAGGCAAGCGACCAGGAAGAACAGAACAACGAAGAAGCAGCCCGCCCCTGGGTTGCACGCCTGAAACTGGACATGGCTCATTTGGGTGAACTGAATGTTCGAGTGCGCATGGTAGGTTCACAGTGTGATGTACAAATTACCGGGCCGGCACGCAGCAAACAGGCCATTGACCCCCACTGGCAAACCTTTCGGCAAGCCATGGATGACAAAGGATTAAAGCTGGTTCACGGCCAGTTCATGGTACCCACGGGGTTTGAAATTGGCGAATAAACTGAGCCCCCAACAAGCCGTGGCACTGGCTTACCTTGAACACTCTGGCGCACCGAAGGTTGTGGCCAAAGGTCAGGGTTTGATTGCAGAGCAAATTATCCAGAAAGCCAAAGAATCTGGCGTATTTGTTCATGAAAGCCGCGAGCTGGTCTCGTTGCTGATGAATGTCGATCTGGACCAACAAATTCCACCTGGGCTGTACCAGGCAATTGCGGAATTGTTGGCTTGGGTGTATCAAATAGAAAACAAAGAATTCAGTACAGAGGGAAAGTCATGAGTCACAACACCAGTATCGCGCCTGAACGCGATCAAAAGCTGCTCGAGGAATTCAGTTTAAGTGCAGTACCCACTCTGCGCAAACTCCTCACCACCATCGATGAAGACGAGCATGAGCTTTATGTTTATCTGCAATCTGATCACACCCAGTTTGTCACCGAAATACTGAACATTGATTGGACCACTGGCCTGATGTGGCTGGGCACACCCTATGAAAAAGCCTTGAGCAGCAATTGCAATGCCTCAACTGCCTACGTCATGGTGAGCTTTCCCGATGGCGTTAAAGTGCAGTTTGCTGGCGTGGGTATTTTGCAAAGCCAGTATCAAGGGGCCGACGCCTTGCGCATTGCCATTCCCAAAACGATTGTTCGTCTGCAACGGCGCAATTACTTCCGGGTCATGGCCGATGAAGAATTGAACTCACAGGTCAAACTCGAAATTCCGGCGGTGGATAGTCCAATCAGCCTGATCGACATCAGCCTGGCAGGTTGCGGCTTGTCTTTGCAAACATCGCCCAGTCTTCATCAGGCTGGAGAAGTCATTCCAGACGTTCGCCTAACCCTTCCCGACGGCGAAGGCAGTATGTTGGTTGAACTGGTGGTGCGAAACATCAAGCCGATGGCAGACCACCCTGAAATGGTTCAGCTGGGTTGCGAGATGAAAACACTGGAACGGGGTTCCGAGCGCCGCTTGCAACGCTTTTTGCTGGCAACCGAACGCAGGCAACGCGCCAACCTGCATTCGATCGACTAAGTTCTGTTGGTCAGCGCCGCTTGCTGCCACCCAAAAGAGAACCCAAAATGCCGCGCATCAGCTCGCGACCCACTTGTGAGCCGATGCTGCGTGCCGCGCTTTTTGCCATGGTTTCTGCAACACTTTGGCGTTTGCGCCCACCTGCTCCGCTGGTGCCAAACAACATGTCACCCAGGCCACTCAAAGTGCTTTTTTCCTCGGCAGTTTGAGTGCCCTGAGCAGCGGGTGTTTCCGCGGCATCCTGCGCCGCCATCGCCTGCTCGGTGCGCGCCTTCAACATTTCGAAAGCCGATTCACGATCTACAGTTTTTTCGTAAACACCCGCCACCAACGAATTCGCAATCAATTCCTTGCATTGCTCGGGACTGGCCGGGCCAAACTTGCTGGCAGGTGGATACACCCAGGCGCGACATGTGGGGCTTGGCGTGCCTTTGGGATCAAGAAAACTGACCAAGGCTTCACCCACGCCCAGTTCGGTAATGGCCGCTTCAATGTCCAAACCAGCATTCGGGCGCATGGTTTCCGCCGCCACTTTCACCGCTTTCTGGTCGCGCGGGGTGAAGGCCCGCAAGGCGTGCTGAACGCGGTTGCCCAGTTGGCCCAACACGGAATCGGGAACGTCCAACGGATTCTGGGTTACGAAATAAACACCCACACCTTTGGAACGAATCAGGCGAACCACCAGCTCGACTTTTTCAATCAGGGGTTTGGGTGCATCAGTAAACAGCAAGTGCGCCTCATCGAAGAAAAACACCATTTTGGGTTTCTCGACATCGCCTACTTCGGGAAGATTCTCAAACAGTTCAGACAACAACCACAACAGGAAGGTGGCATACAACTTCGGCGAATTCATCAGCTGGTTGGCCGCCAAAATATTGATGATGCCGCGCCCATTGGAATCGGTTTGCATCAGGTCATCAATGTTCAACATGGGCTCACCGAAAAACTTGTCGGCCCCCTGCCCCTCCAAGGCCAGCAGGCCACGCTGAATGGCGCCCACCGAAGCTGAAGAAATATTGCCGTACTCGGTGGTGAACTGCTTGGCGTTTTCACCCACGTACTGCAACATGGCGCGCAGGTCTTTCAAATCCAGCAACAGCATGCCGTTGTCGTCCGCAATTTTAAATACCAGGTTCAACACGCCTTCTTGCGTGTCGTTCAAACCCAGCAAACGGCCCAGCAACAAAGGGCCCATGTCGGAGATGGTGGCGCGCACCGGGTGGCCTTGTTCACCAAACACATCCCACAAAGTCACCGGGCTGCCTGCAAATTCCGGCACAGGAATGCCAGTCATTTTCAGACGCTCTTCAAATTTCGGAGAAGTTTTCCCGGGCTGGGAAATACCGGTCAAGTCGCCTTTCACATCGGCCATGAACACTGGCGTGCCCATTCGTGAAAAAGCTTCAGCCAATACCTGCAAAGTGACAGTCTTACCCGTGCCGGTTGCGCCTGTGATCAAACCATGCCGGTTCGCCAACTGAGGCAACATAAAGAGGTCGGTTGCGGTTTCGGCGCGGTTGTCTCGGGCAATCGGGAAAGGTGCAATCATGGGCCGGGCTCCAGTTCTTCAATGGGGTCAATGAACTGGATTGTGCCACAGCCTGTCTGGAATTCAGAACGACTTCAAAACATTACACAGGCATGTTCATGATGTCGTTGTAGGCCTGAAGAATTTTGTTTCGGGCCTGAACCACCGCTGTAAATTGCAGCGATGAAGTATTCATGGCGATCACGGTTTCTTCAACCGAGGCAGTGGGGTCATCCATCTGCAAACGCTTGCCCAGGTCAGCAGCCTTGTCAGCCGACAGGCTTGCGCTTTCCAAAGCCTTGGCAATCGCATCGGCAAACGAGGCCTGGTCAAGTGCCTGTGGCTTGCTGGTCAGCGACGGGCTTTTGATGGCATCCGTTACCGCACTGCTTAACAGGCCACTCACGGCCCCCATTTTGTCGATCATGAAACACTCCAACGCGGAATTTTTGTTTATACCCTCTCTTTGTACAGGCAAGCGGGGCAAGCCATTGCCACAAACAAGGGGTAAAACCCCCCTTATTTTTTAAACACCACCCTCAAGTTTTTGAAATAGGTGCCGTTAAGGCCCCCTTTTTATTGAATTGCTTGCGCACCCCAGCACGCACAATGCATGGGTAGAACAATATTCAACCCACATGCAGGTATTCCATGGCAGAAGTTCTTAGCAGCCCCGAAGTGATCGGCCCGGTTGGCAACAACCCGATCACCAATATGCAGCAACGTTTCGCAAAACTGCCCCAGAAAAACAAAATGGGTATCCTGATCGGCGTGCCATTGCTGATCGCGGTGGTCGCCTCTCTGCTGATGTGGGCCAACCAGACCAGTTACCGCGTGCTGTTCAGCGGCCTGAACGACCAGGACGGTGGAGCCATTGTTGAAGCACTGACCCAGATGAAAGTGCCTTATGAATTCAATACCGCTGGCACCGCGATTCTAGTGCCCTCGGAGAAGGTGTACGACACACGGTTGGCCCTTGCCAGCCAAGGCCTGCCCAAAGGCAGTGTGAGCGGCTTTGAAGCCATGGACAACCAGAAGCTGGGCATTACCCAATTTCAGGAACAAGTGAATTATCAACGTGCACTGGAAGGTGAGCTGGTTCGCTCCATTCAATCCATTTCAGCGGTGCAAAGCGCTCGCGTGCATTTGGCCATTCCCAAGCCATCCATTTTTATCCGTGAAAAGCAAACGCCCAGCGCATCCATTGTGCTGAACCTGTTTGGTAGCCGCACACTGTCGGAGCCCCAAATCAACGGCATCGTGCATTTGGTGGCCTCCAGCCTGCCCGGCATGAACCCGGAAGAC
Organism: Limnobacter sp. UBA7229; assembly: GCF_002473065.1. NCBI lineage: Bacteria > Pseudomonadati > Pseudomonadota > Betaproteobacteria > Burkholderiales > Burkholderiaceae > Limnobacter > Limnobacter sp. UBA7229. The sequence continues at coordinate 8,657 of NZ_DKTN01000024.1, forward strand.
GTCAGCATTGTTGACCAATCTGGTCGCCTGCTCACAGGCAAGACACAACTGGAAAGCGGCCTGAACCCCACGCAGCTGGCCTACACCAACCAGATTGAACAAAGCCTGACCAGCCGCATTGTTGATATTCTCAGCCCCGTGTTCGGCAGCGAAAACGTCCGTGCCACCGTAACCGCCAACATGGATTACTCCACGTCTGAGCGCACCGATGAAATTTACAAACCCAATGGTGATGCAACACAAGCCACCATTCGAAGCCAACAAATCAGCGAGTCCAACGACGGCAGCAGCAATGCCAACCCGCAAGGCGTACCAGGTGTCATGGCCAACACTCCACCGGGAGAGGCAGCGGCCAACATTGGCCAAAACCCGCAACAGGCCTTGGCCAACGGCGCAAACGGTGGCAACAATACACCGACACAAACCAACAGCAGCACCCGCAAAGACTCCACCGTGAATTACGAAGTGGACAAATCGGTGCAATACACCAAATCGCAAGTCGGGAAAATTGAACGCCTGTCCGCCGCCGTGGTGGTGAACTACAAAACAATCACCGACCCCAAAGGCGAAACACGCCAAGTGCCACTGACACCCGAGGAAATTGCCCAACTGGACAGCCTGGTGAAGCAGGCCATTGGCTTTGACGAACAACGCGGTGACGCGGTCAATGTGGTGAACCAGGCTTTCACCAAGGTGGAAGAAGAAACCATCCCCATGTGGGCACAGCAGGAAACCATGGACCTGGCGAAATCACTGGGCATGCCAATTGGCATTGCACTGATCGCCGCCATTCTGGTATTCGGTGTACTGCGCCCCATGATGAAACCGGCTGAAGTCGATTTGTTCGACGAAGGGCCAGAATTGCTGCCTGGACAACGCATGCCACTTCTGGCCAACCAGGTGGGCGGCGACAACGACGCAGAGTTGCTTGAGCAACTTCAACGCGAAGGCACCCTGCCCGGCATGAATCGCCAGGAAAAAATGGAAAAACTGCGCCAATTGGCCAAAGAACACCCACAGATTGTGGCGAGCATCGTAAAAAACTGGGTCAACGGCGAAACACAGAACGGCTAAGGCCTGCCTGACAAAGCACCACGAGGAATCAACACCATGGCAGAAAGCGAACTTGGCATTCAAAAAGGCGCAATCCTGATGCTTAGCTTGGGCGAAGAAGAGGCCGCAGAAGTATTCAAATACCTCGGCCCCAAAGAAGTCCAAAAGCTGGGTCAACAAATGTCGAAAACCAAAGACGTGCCCATCGACCGCATCGAAGAAATTGCAGGCGAAGTGGTTCAAATTGCGCAAAGCCAAAGTGCTTTGGGCCTTGATTCAGATGCCTACATCCGAAGTGTGCTGACACGTGCACTGGGTGAAGACAAGGCTGGTTTTCTGCTGGACCGTATTTTGCAGGGCAGCGACACCTCTGGCATTGAAGGCCTGAAGTGGATGGACCCGGGCACTGTGGCTGAATTGATTAAAAATGAACACCCTCAAATTATTGCCACCATTCTGGTTCACCTGGAACGCGACTTTGCCGCAGCAATTCTAAACCTTTTTGTAGAGCGCCTTCGCAGCGACGTGGTGCTGCGAATAGCCACGATTGATGGCATTCAACCGAATGCCTTGCTCGAATTGAATGATGTGCTGTCCAAAGTGCTGGCCGGTGGCGACAAACTGAAGAAAACCACCCTGGGTGGAGTGCGTGCTGCGGCTGAAATCTTGAACTTTGTGGGCACCACTTCAGAGAAAAACGTGCTGGACACCATTCGAGAATACGACAACGAACTCAGCCAGCGTATTCAGGATGAAATGTTCACCTTTGACAACCTGCTCGACATCGACGACCGCGGCATGCAGAGCATTTTGCGCGATGTACAAACCGATCTGCTGGTCATCGCGCTGAAAGGTGCGGACGAAGCGATTCGCGAAAAGGTGTTCAAAAACATGTCAAGCCGCGCGGCAGAAGCCCTGCGCGACGACCTGGAAAGCCGTGGCCCGGTTCGCCTGTCCGAAGTGGAAGCGGCGCAGAAGGATGTACTGAAAGTAGCCAGAAAACTGGCCGATGCCGGCGAAGTAGTGCTGGGTGGAGGCGGTGAAGATGCGTTCATCTAACCGCATTATTCGCGGACTGGATGCCGCGGAATTGCCGAACTGGTCGGTTGAGCTGATTGGCTCGCGCTACGAAAACCCAGTGGACCGAATGATGGCGGAGATCAACCGGCATCAAACTGAAAGCAGCGCCCCACCTCCTGCCCCCACCGCAGAGGAACTGCGTTTGAAAGAATGGGAGCAGGCACTGGCCCGGCGCGAGAAACAGCTGGAAGAACTTGAAAAAGACACCCTGAAACAGGCTGAGGAACGTGGCCAGCAGCTGGGCTATGAAGCGGGCTGGAATGCCGCACACAACGAACGTGTGGTGTTGGTGCAAGCTGCCAGCACCATGGAAGCGGAATTCGAACGCTTTAAAAGCGAGTTGTCAGAAAGACTGCTTGACCTCGCAGTGCTGGTCAGCAAAAAAGTGATTGGCGACACCCTTGCCCTTCATCCTGAACAGGCCGCCGAATTGTTGAACCAGGTTTTGGAAAGCATGCAGTTGCACAGCAAAGCGGTCACCCTGCGTGCACACCCCAACACCATTCGCGTGCTTGAAGCCCAGTTTGGCGATCAGCAAATGCTGGGGAATCTGCGCATGATCGAAGACCCGAAACAACTGCAAGGTGGTTTTTTGCTACAGCACCCGGAGGGCGAAGTGGACGCAACACTTCAAACCCGCTGGCTACGGGCCATTGAAGCCCTGGGCCGCAATAACCCATTAAGCCCAGAGGACACCGAGTAAATGGCTGACCTGCTGGATTGGATTGACGAATGCAAATTTCTGGTTGAACACAGCCAGCCCCAATTGGCCACTGGCAAACTGACCCGCGTGGCCGGTTTGGTGATGGAAGCCGTGGGCTTGAAACTGCCGGTGGGCAGTGTGTGCACTGTGGTGCAAAAAGGAGCTCCACCTTTGGAAGCCGAAGTGGTGGGCTTTAATGGCGACAAGCTGTTTTTGATGCCCGCCACCGATGTGCACGGCATGACCCCCGGCGCAAAAGTGATTGCACAAGAGCCCCCACCCATTGCACCCAAGCTGGGTGTGAAAGCCCACCCCTGGCGCAGGCCCGAGGACAAAACCAAACACCTGCCCGTGGGCGACAGCCTGCTGGGCCGCGTGGTGGACAGCAATGGCCGCCCACTGGACACCCTGGGTGAACTGAAATTTGAAAAACGCAGCCCCTTGGCGGCACGCCCTATCAACCCGCTTGAACGCGAACCCATCACCGAACCAATGGATGTGGGCGTGCGTGCAATCAATGCATTGCTCACCGTGGGCCGAGGCCAACGAATCGGCTTAATGGCCGGCTCCGGTGTGGGTAAATCCGTGTTGCTGGGCATGATGGCCCGCTACACCAAAGCCGACCGTGTGGTGGTTGGCCTGATCGGCGAACGTGGCCGCGAAGTGAAAGAATTCATTGAGCAGATTCTGGGTGAAGAAGGCCTGAAACGCAGCGTGGTGATTGCTGCCCCCGCCGACGTCAGCCCCCTGCTTCGCATGCAAGGCGCAGCCTACACCCAGGTTGTGGCCGAGCATTTTCGTGACCAGGGGCACAACGTGCTGATGATCATGGATTCGCTGACCCGCTATGCCATGGCACAACGTGAAATCGCCCTGGCCATTGGCGAACCCCCTGCCACCAAAGGCTACCCGCCCAGCGTGTTTGCCAAACTTCCCACGCTCGTTGAACGGGCTGGCAATGGCCGAAAAGGGGGCGGTTCAATTACTGCGTTTTATACCGTACTTACTGAAGGCGATGACCAGCAAGACCCCATCGCTGATTCGGCTCGCGCCATTCTGGATGGCCACATTGTGCTTTCTCGACAACTGGCTGAAAGCGGTCACTACCCTGCCATTGACATTGAACAATCCATTTCAAGGGCCATGCACAACATTGTGCCTGCAGGCCACCTGAATGCGGCCCGTGGCTTGAAGGCCGCCTTCTCAAGGGTACAGCGAAACCGCGACTTGATCACCGTGGGTGCTTACTCTCCGGGGGCAGACCCGCAATTGGACCATTCTTTGGCCCTTTATCCAAAGATTGAAAACCTGCTGCAACAGTCAATGTTAGAGAGTGCAAGTTTCGATGAAGCGCTCGCAGGCCTTCAATCGCTATTTCCGAACGAATTTAAAAACGACAAACACTAAACTGCTTGGATGCCCATGAGCAATGTGCTGCAAATCCTGATTGAACAGGCCAGCGAAAAGGCCGACAACCTGGCCAGAGGCATGGCCAGCACCCAGCAAAAACTGGTTCAAGGCCAGGACAAATTGAACATGCTGCAAACCTACCGCGACGAATGCGAGGGCGGCATGCACAACAAGGCAAGCACCGGCATGACAGGGCAACAACTGCGCAACCAGTTGGCCTTTGTCGGCAAAATTGCCCAAGCCATTGAACAACAAAGCCGCGAAATTGAATTTCTGAACACCACGCTGGCCCACCAGCGCACGCAATGGCAAGAGGCACTGGCCGAGCAGCGCAAATTTGAAGCCTTGGTGGAACGTGAAAAACTCAAACAGGCCAAACTTGAAAACAAGCGCGACCAAAAAATGAACGATGAATTTGCCGCACGCATTTACCGGGTTCACACCGCTGGGGAGCCCTCATGAACACGAGTACCCAAGCCATGAACAATGTCAACAAAGTGCAAACCCCTGCGGTGGGCAACAAGCCCAAGCAAGGTCAGCAAGAGTCTCAATTGAATTTTACTGAGCTGTTCAGTTCAGCATTGGGCCAATCGGCACCTACAGCCCAGCTCAACAGCATTGAAAGCCAATTGCGGGAAAGTTTGTACCAACAGAGCAAACCCAAAAAGAACAACGAAAGCACGGCCAACGCCGAGGCCGCCCAGGCAGCCCAAGCGGCTGTGTGGGCGCAGCGCAACTGGATGCAAACTTCACCGGTGCAGCAAGCCACACCAGTTACTGCAAACGAAGTGATTAAAGATACCAAAGATACCGAAGCTGCAAAACAGGCTGTTGCACCTGACAACACGGCACCCACTGATTCAGCCAACGCATCAACAAGCAGCGAGAACAGCCAGGCAAATGCTCGTGGTGCGCAGCAAACACCGGAACAAAACGCAAACAACAATACTGAACAGGCCGCGAAAGTGGCATTGCCTGGCAACACCACAAACCCGGCAAACAGCGGTACGGCGCTGGATACAACCCCCACCACCACTGAGTTGGCATTGAACAGTGCCGCCGATGGCGAGCCCGTGGCGCAGGTGATTAATCCAACAAAACCAGAACAAACTACCGGCAATGAACTGGCTGGTACAGACAAAGCACGGCCTGACCTTAAAACCACCGCCCAGTTGAAAGCTGACGCCACAATTGCCAACAGCACGGTTCAAATGCGAGCTGATACTGCCCAAGGCAATGGTCCTGGCAATGTGGGCAATGCCGCACAGGTGCAACTGAACCAGCAATTGAACCAGCAAGTGGCCCCACAAATAACGCAGCAAATCGCTCAGCGGGCGCAAGCCATGGGTGAGGGTTTTGGAGAAGAAAGTTTGAAAGTTGGCCAGAAAATTCTGGCTGCTGGCAACCTGCAATCCGCTGGCACGGCCACTGGCATTGCCGCAGGCACCAACGGCCTGACTGGCACGGCAGGCAGTGCGCAACAAACCCTGATCAAGACACCGGTCAATCAACCCGGCTTTGCCAAAGAACTGGGACAAACCGTGCAATGGGCGATCGGCAAGAATTTATCCACCGTCGACATTCGCGTGAACCCTGAAAGTTTTGGTCCCATGAACATGCGTCTGGTACAAAAAGGCCAACAGGTTCAACTGGTAATTCGCACCCAGGATGAAGCTTCAGCCAACCTGTTGACCCAAGCCCTGGGCGGCTTGAAAGAGGTGTTGGCCCAAAACGGCCTGCAATTGAACCAGGTACAAATTCAGCACAGCAACACCCCTGGCTCCCAAGGCCAATCCAACAACAGTCAAGCGCAGTTTGATCAAAACCGGAACCAGGGCCAAGGCAGTGGGCAACATGCCGCTGGCGGTGACAATTCCCAAGCGGAATCAGGTGCACCCGCGACCGCCGCAACAGCCAGAAAACCGGAAGGCAAGCTCGACCTGTTTGCCTGATCAAGCAAGCCTGACGAAGGAATTGGGTCCAAACAACACGGCTTTTCGGGGGTTTGCTCAGAAACCTTTCAGACACAATAGAGTTTGAAAGTGACACACAACAGCAATTGAACTTACGGAGTCAAGCATGGCCAGAGTCGCCCCGGCACCCGCTGCAGCAGCCCCAGAAGCAGCAGCGCCCGAAAAAGGATCCAAGAAAAAACTGATCCTGATTCTTGCAATCGTATTGACCGTTCTGGCCGCAGGCGGCGCAGCAGCTTTTTTCATGCTGGGCAACGCAAGTGGTGAAGGCGCCGCAGAGGAAACTGTAGAAGAGCCGGTCGGCCCACCCACATTCGTAGTCATGGACCAGTTTGTAGTCAACCTGGCCGAGCCAGACACCACCCGTTACCTGCAAATTGGCATCACCTATGAAGTGAGCGGCCCCGCACAAGCCGAAGAAATCAAGAACTACACACCCGTGATTCGCAGCCGCATCTTGTTGGTACTGTCGGGCAAGAACGTGAGCAATCTCACTTCGATTGAAGGCAAACAACAGCTGATGGATGAACTGGTGGACCTGGCTCGCGTCACCATCAAAGGCGATCCGAAAGACCCCACGCGTGGCATTCGCGACGTGCATTTTTCCAGCTTTGTGATTCAGTAACAGGACGCGCTGCACCATGCCCGGAGAATTTCTTTCACAAGACGAAGTCGATGCCCTGCTCAGGGGTGTGAACGGCGAAGAAGAAACGAAAGACGCGTCTGAATCCGCTGAAGGCGTTCGCCCTTACAACCTGGCCACACAAGAACGTATTGTTCGTGGCCGCATGCCCACGCTTGAAATTATCAATGAGCGTTTTGCGCGTTTAATCCGCATTGGCTTGTTCAACTTCATGCGCAGAAGCCCGGAAATTTCCGTAGGCCCAGTCAAAGTATTGAAGTACAACGAATTCATTCGCAATCTGGTGGTGCCCACCAACCTGAACATCATGGCCATGAAGCCCTTGCGCGGCAATGCCCTGTTCATTTTTGACCCCAGCCTGGTGTTTGCAGTCATCGACAACCTTTTTGGTGGCGACGGGCGTTTTCACACCCGCGTTGAGGGGCGTGATTTCACTCAAACCGAGCAGCGTATTATCGCCCGCATGCTGGAAGTCCTTCGTGAAGAATTCGTCAAAGCATGGGCACCGGTGTTTCCCCTGAAACCGGAATACCTGCGCTCGGAAATGCACACCCAATTTGCCAACATCGCAACCCCATCTGAAATTGTGGTAACCACCTCGTTCTCGATTGAACTGGGTGCCGGTGGTGGTTCACTTCACATATGTATCCCCTATTCCACCATGGAACCCATTCTCGATTTGCTGTACTCCAGCATGCAGGGTGACCAAGCCGAACCCGACAAACGTTGGGTCACCATGCTGAAAAAGCAGGTGCAAATGGCCGAAGTGGATTTGGTGGCCAGCCTGGCCAGCACACAGCTGACGGTGGCCGACATCATGGAGCTGAGAATTGGCGACGTCATTCCCGTTGAAATTGACAAAGTAATTGAAGCGCGTGTGGACAATGTGCCCGTGTTCAATTGCAGCTACGGCACCAGCGGTGGCCAGTATGCATTGAAAGTTGAAGAAGTTCTGGCTGTGAGCAACGACTCACACGCCGATGCGCTGAACCTGGAGGCCTTGCTGAGCAAGGAAGCCAAGCAGGCCGAAAAAACACACGAATAGCGATCAAGATAAGGAAAACACCATGTCTGAACAGCAAGTAGATACCGTAACCGACGCAGCAGATGACTGGGCAGCCGCATTGGCCGAACAAGCCAGCACCACCGCCACCAGCACCAGCGACACCGACAACCTGTTTGCACAGGCCAGCGACGCAAAACCCGCCTCTGGTTTGTTCCAGCCTTTTGCAGGAAGTGTGGCTTCAGGCACGCAGAACGACATTGACATGATTCTCGACATCCCGGTTCAGTTGACTGTTGAGCTGGGTCGGACGAAGATACCGATTAAGCACATTCTGCAACTGGCGCAAGGCTCTGTCATTGAACTGGACGGCCTGGCTGGCGAACCCATGGATGTGCTGGTGAACGGCTATCTCATTGCGCAAGGCGAAGTGGTGGTAGTCAACGACAAATTTGGTATCCGGTTAACTGACATCATCACGCCATCCGAGCGTTTGAGAAAACTCAACCGTTGATACCCTTTCGCAGTACAAAGGCATGCAACTACAACAAAAAAACAAAAATGCGGTGGGACATTCATGACAGGCCATCTGCTGCAAACCACACTGGGCTTGCTGTTTGTGGTGGGCCTGTTGCTCGCCTTGGTGTGGTTGCTCAAACGCATGGGCATTGGCAACCAGCAACGCCGCGGCGGCTTTTACAAGGTACTGGCCACCTCGGCACTGGGGCCACGTGAAAAAATAGTACTGGTTGAAATCGGTGACACCTGGCTGGTACTCGGCATGACAAGCAACAGCATCAACACCCTGCACAGCATGCCTGCGGGCAGCATTGCGCTGGACGAAGTACAAAACCCCGCCGTGAACTTTGCAAAAATGCTGGAGCGCGTCAAGGCAGGCAAGGTGAAATCATCATGAATCCCCTGCGTTCCCCTGCCGGCAAGCTGACCGCATCAAGCCTGTTGCTCATGCTGCTTCTTCTGGCCTTGCCCGAAGCGCAAGCCCAGCAAGTGCTGCCCGGTGTTACGGCCACGCCGGGTGCCAACGGCACCACCAACTACAGCGTCCCCATTCAAACGCTGCTGTTTTTTACATTTCTCAGTTTTTTGCCAGCATTGCTGTTGATGATGACGGGCTTCACCCGCATCGTGATTGTGATGTCGCTGTTGCGCATGGCGCTGGGCACGCAAAACTCACCACCCAACCAGGTCATCATTGGCTTGAGCATGTTCCTGACCTTTTTCATCATGGCACCAGTGTTTGATCGCGTATATGAAAACGCCTACCTGCCGTTTTCCAACAATGAAATCGAGTTTCAGGAAATGACCGATAGGGCCAGCGTGCCCATGAAAGACTTCATGCTGAAACAAACCCGTGAACCCGATCTGGCACTCTTCATGCGCCTTGGCAAAGTGGAAAATGTCGAGAATCCCGAGGACGTGCCCTTGCGCGTTTTGATCCCTGCATTTGTCACCAGCGAACTGAAAACCGCCTTTCAGATCGGCTTCATGATATTCCTGCCGTTTCTGGTCATCGACCTGATTGTAGCCAGCGTGCTAATGTCCATGGGTATGATGATGCTGTCGCCCATGCTCATCTCCTTGCCATTCAAGATCATGTTGTTTGTACTGGTCGATGGATGGACATTGCTGGTTGGCTCGCTGGTGGCCAGCTTCGAGACCTGAACTAAACTAAACTCAAGTGAACTGAGCGTACAAACATGAACAGCCAAACTGTATTGAACTTGGGCCAGGCAGCACTGGAAGTGATGCTGATGGTATCGGGCCCGCTGTTGGTGGTAGCGCTGGTGGTGGGTTTGCTGGTCAGTATTTTGCAGGCCGCCACGCAGATCAATGAAATGACCTTGTCGTTCATTCCGAAAATTCTGGGTATTTTTGCCACCTTGCTACTGCTTGGCCCCTGGATGCTGGCCACTCTGGTGGACTACACCCAGCGTTTGATCATGAGTATTCCGACCGTGATCGGCTAAGCATGGTCCCCATCAACGGCGAACAACTTGAAATCTGGATCGCCTCGTTCTTGTGGCCCTTCATCCGTATTCTGGCCATGCTTGCCACGGCGCCTGTGTTCGACAACCGCACCGTGCAACGCCGCACACGTGTGGGGCTTGCCGCACTCATTGCCATTCTCATGATGCCCCTGTTACCAGCCCCCCCAGTGCTCAGTTCGGCGCAAGCCATTCCGGTTCTGATTCAACAAATACTCGTCGGTGTGGCCATGGGCTTTTCCATGCGACTGGTATTTGCCGCATTCGAAATGGCAGGCGACTTGCTCGGTCTGCAAATGGGTTTGGCCTTTGCACAGTTCATCGACCCTGCACGCGGCATGCAAACACCACTCATCGGCAGTTTTTTGGGTGTACTGGCCATGTTGACCTTTCTGGTCATCGACGGTCACCTGCTGGTGATCGCCGCAGTGGTTCAAAGCTTTGAGTTGATCCCGATCAGCGCAAATCTTTCTGTGGTCAACAGCCAAAGCATTGCCTTGGCCGGCAGCATCATGTTCATGCTTGCCTTGCAAATTTCATTGCCAGTCATGGCGGCTGTGTTGATCAGCAATATTGTGCTGGGTATTCTGGCGCGTGCAGCGCCGCAACTGAACGTGATGTCAATCGGCTTTTCGATCACGATTGGTGTTGGCTTGTGGATTCTGTGGGTCAGCCTGCCCTATTTCATCGCTGGAATTGACGGCGCAATTGGCCGTCTTTTGAGTATTTCCGTGCTGAATACAGGCTGATCATTCCAGAAAAAAATCGGTGTCTGCCGTACAGTCTTTGCCCGCCAAGGGATCACCTTTGCGGCCTTCTGAATGCGACAAATGGTAACGGATCACTTCCATTAACTGCTCCACTTCAAACGGTTTAATCAAGTAATCATTGGCGCCCAAGGCAAACGCCTGTTGTAAATCACTGGCATCGCTGCGAGCACTCAACAACACAAAGGGCAGCTTTTTAAAGTGTGCATCGCCACGCACGGCACGCAACAAATCAAAGCCATCCATGTTGGGCATCATCAAATCGCTCACAATCATTTTGGGCAAACTGGCATCGTGAACAAGGCACTCCAGCAGCAAGCGCAGTGCCTCTTGTCCATCATGGGCCTCCATCACATCCAGCCCAGTCAATTGCAGCAACTGCGAGAGGTTGCTGAGTATCGTCAAGTCATCTTCTACAATCATGACGCGCGGCATGCTTCCTCCTTAAGCGACGGCAAATCAACACACAACCAATGTCGATTGCGCCGATTTTTGATCATGATGCGCCCATTGATCAGGCGAATCACCCGCTTGGTTAACAGCAAGGTGAATGGCAGACACTCCCCTTTGAAGGGCACCACAGTTTCTTCGTCATGCGCTGGCTCAAGCTGGCCCCCCTTGACCATCCAGGCGGGCCACTCCAGCAACTCAATACACAAATTCAAGGTATTTTCAGCAGGCATTTTAATGGTCAACTTGCCTGCATGCGACTCTTTGCTTTCTGCAAAAGACAGCATTTGCCGCATGGCTTGCGTGAACACATACTCGTCGGAATAGAACTCAAATTGATCCAGACTGGGGTGCAATTCATATTCAAGCCAGTGTTGACCATGTCTGCGGCGCTGCTCAAACGAGGAAAACTGGCAGAACACCTTTCGCACATCCAGCTGCGCAACATTCAAATGTTTGCGAGTGAAATTGGCGCCCATGAACATCAGCGTTTCATCCACCAAAGCACGCAACGAACGCAACGCTCCGCCAATTTGATCGATGTAATGCAAAGCCGATTCCATATTCACTGGCTCCTTTTGCAAGGAACTTTCCAACAAGGCCTTGGCCGACCCAATCACCGTCATTGGTGTTCGAATTTCATGCGAGAGATACGACACAAACTGGGATTTCCGGGAGGACAGCAAAGACTCCTCGTTCAACTCCTCCCGAATGGAAAGCTCCAGGTCCATTTCCTCAGTTCTATCATGAATAATGCCCACGGCTTTGCTGGGCAAACCATAGGCATTCTTTACTGCTACCAAGTGAATTTCAAGCTTCAGCAAAGAACCATAGGTGGTTGAATAACGCACCTGCACCACCGCACTGGGCAAGTTGGCGGTGAGGCAGGCCTGTAGAGCCGAATCCAGGCCTCTGATGTCCTCGCTTAAAATACCCGCTCGCCAGGCAGTGGCCGAGATTGGTGCTTGTGCCAGCCCATCAAAACCAAACAAACGCCGCCAGGTTGAACTGAACACCACAGTTTCCTGTTCAATATCCCACTCAAAAACACCATCTTCAAGCGTCGCCACCGCGGCCACCAAACTGTCAACCGACATTTCATGGTCTTGCTGAACAGTCTCGATTGATTTCTCCAACTGCTCAATCCGGGTTCGTTCCAGCTCAAGTTTCTCAGAGGCATTGGCCACTTGGGCCAACGCATCCTGCTTCATCACCTGCAATTTCTGGTTGTCTGCGCGCAATACCTGGACCGACTTGTCGAGCAAAACATAGACGTAACACATCAACACCGAAATCATCAGCAAGGCAAAAAAACTGATGAATATCTCAAAGCCTGCCCAGCCTGTCCAAAGCCCATACCATGCACTGTGATCAGAGCCAGCACCTACATGCACAAAGCCAATCAGGCTCAGCGCAATCATCTGGTTCAAACCTACGATGCCGAAAATATAAATCATCCGGCTTCGCAATGGCTTGGATTTGCCCACCGAGGTTTCATGGGCAAAACGGCTTAGCAAGCCCATGCACACAAACAGCACCACATACATGGCCACCAAACCCGACCAGCGCACCTGCAACACTTGATGGTTGTTCGGAATAAAAATAAATGCCATGTGAATCAGAAACTGAATCAAAATGCCCAGCGAGGTAAAGAGCAACATGAACAGCTTGGCTGCACCCTTGGCTGACTGCACCAGATAATCCACATACAGAAACACTGCAATACACACCGCAAAGGTGAGTACAGTTCCCGAAATGCTGAACAGGGCGTCTTTGGCGGAAGGCAAGGTTAAACCCACAAACGCCGAAGCAAAGAACATAGAAATCACATAAAGGGTAATAAGTACCCCTCGTCGAATCAGGTAGTGGCTATTGGCAATCAGGGGTGGGTTTTTGATTCGAACTTCCACGCCCACGGTCATGGCCAGCAGTGAGGCGAAAAAGCCAAAGGCCAATCCGGAAAGATGGGCCTCTGAGATTGCAGCTGCTGCGAATGCAAAGTCCTCCACCAACCAATTCATGAAATGCACCGCCCCTGATTCGATGTATGCAGCTTGTTGCTGATTTATTTATTGAATAGTGACACCCGGCAAGAACTTGCAAGGCATTCACACAATTTAACAACTTGGGGTGATACACCTATCCCCCCAATCGGGGTAGCTAGGGGTGAAACCTGCTGCGGATACTACTTATTGTGAAAATTGCACCCAAAACAAAGGCGCTGAACATGCCCACCGCACCCTCGTAGACGGTACTCGGAAAGCCATAAAACTTCCAAGCCACTGTGGCCATCACGCCGGTACTTGACATGCACAACATCACCAACGAGTTTAATTTTGCACCGAGTACCTGCCAAATCAGAATAGGTACAAACACCGCGCCCAATGTACCCCAAGCCCACACCACCAAAGAAAATACACTTTGCTCGCTCCACAGGCCAATACCGAGGGCAAAAACAGTGGTCATCGCGGTGGCGGTTTTCAAAAACCAGCGATTCTCCGAAGGTTTTCGGGGCAAGTCTTGAGTGATTGCAGACGAACACGACAGCACCAGCGAATCGGCCGTAGACATGGTGGCCGCAAAAATACCCGCCAGCATCAGCCCGGCCAACCAGGGGGGCAACAAGTCGCGCGCCATATTGGGCAGAGCCATCTCAGGATCAAAACCTGTGCTCTCGCCAAAATACAAGCGGCTAAGCAAACCCACCGCGGTTGCCAAGCAGTAAAACAGCAGGTAGTAGCTGTAATACCACCAGCGCACCTGGTTCATTTGCCGGGTATTTTGCAAGGCCAAATACCGGCTGACAATGTGCGGCTGCCCAAGCGCCGCTGCACCGGCAAACATCCAGCCCACCACAAATGCCATTGCCCCGGCATAACCGGGAATATCAAGCCCGGTGGGTGTCAGGTTCATAAAGCCATCGATGGCACCTGCCTGCTGAAACACAGCCTGCGTACCGCCTAAATGGGCAACCGCGGCCACCAACAGCACGACAATCGAAACAATCATCAACAGCGATTGCGCCGCATCCGTCCAAATAGAGGCACGCATCCCACCCGCAATGCTGTAGGCGATTACAACCACTGCAACCATGCTCATACCGATTGCCATGGGAATGTCGAGCATGCCTTCCAGCGCCTTGCCACCCGCTGCAATTTGCGCTGCAGCATAGGTTGCCAGAAAAACAATGCTGAACAACGCAGCCAGCACTTGCCAGCTGCGGTTGTTGGTTCCGCCCCATCGTGCCAACAAACTGATGATGCCATTGGCGTGAATGCGATCCGCCTCATCCCGCATGCGTTCATGCGCAGTTTTTGAGGCAATCAGGTCGCCCACAATCCAACCCAGCATCAGCCAAACAGACTGGATTCCTGCGGTGTAGGTGTAACCAATCAGGCCGATGAACATATAGCCTGAATTGTTGGTGGCCACCGCCGACAGACCGACCAACCACGGCGGCACGCTGCGGCTGGCCACAAAGTAGTCAGCTGCACTTGCCTTGGCCTGCCGAGCAGAACTAAGTCCGATCAGCAGAACCAGGGCCAGGCAGATGAAGAAGCTTGCGCCCAAATTAAGCGGGCACCTGCAAGCTCAATGGCTCAATGGTTCGCGCCGCCAGAAATTCTGGTCGAGGCGTATCTGCCGCATACGGGGAATTCAGCGCATTGCTGACTGCGTTGTACACGTAGAACAGGTTGGCACGCAGGTGGTCGCTGGTGTTCTTGCCTGCGCCGTGCATCACATTGCAATCAAACAACAACACTGAGCCTGCTGGTGCAACCACCTCCTGCACGCCGCCGCTTTCTTCCAGCAAGTCCAGAAACAGCGCTGGCGGCTTGCCCACAGCCTGCTTCTTGAATGCCTCACGGTAACCGGTGGAGTCGGGTGTTTCGCCTGGGCAGGCCACAAAAGTTTTGTGACTGCGTGGCATGAACTTCAAGGAGCCATCGGCAGAAATTTCGTCAGTCAGCAGCACGGTTGCGCTAATGGCGCGCATGCCAGGCATGCCATCCTCGGCGTGCCAGGTTTCAAAATCGCTGTGCCACTCAAAGCCACTGCCATAATGCGGGCTTTTGAAGTTCAGACGCGACTGATGAATGTAAACCGAGTCGTTTAACAAAAACTGAACCACTTCCAGCATGCGCGGGTTGCTCGCGGTTTCTTTCAGCAAACCTTCCATACCGTGCACGCCAAACAGGGTGCGCAACTGCTCTCCATCGGCCTCCTTGATTAATTGGCCAGCATGGGTTTGCGCACAGTTTTTACTAGCCCTCTCCGCGGCGGCACGCAACTCGTTGAGTTCATGAGCAGAAAACACATCGGTCAACACCAAATAGCCATCGCGCTCGAACTGGGCCA
This sequence comes from Limnobacter sp. UBA7229, assembly GCF_002473065.1. NCBI lineage: Bacteria > Pseudomonadati > Pseudomonadota > Betaproteobacteria > Burkholderiales > Burkholderiaceae > Limnobacter > Limnobacter sp. UBA7229. Next base: position 24,104 of record NZ_DKTN01000024.1, read on the forward strand.
TCTGTTCCTTGGTCAGGGGTGAGTCTTCTGTCCACTCGCTGTACACCACGGGTTCGGCGCGTCGAATCAAGGCGCCCTCCGATTTGTCACGTGTGGGGTATGGGTCTCTTACGGCTGAAACAATCATTGTGTTTTGCCTCCTGTGGTTTTATTCGGCCAACGCAGGGTATGCGCCGGTTTCATCGTGTACTTCCGCACCAGTCACTGGGGGGTTGAACACGCAGGCCATGATCATGGGCTCGTCGAAGGCACGCAGAATATGCGGGTCGTGCAGGTTCAAGGCATACATGGTGCCCGCCTCAATCGGGTACACCTTGCCATCAATCTTGCTTTCAATTTCGCCTTTGCCACTCACGCAGTACACACTCTCCAAGTGGTTCTTGTAGTGCATGTGCAATTCGGCCTTGGCGTGAATGGTGGTGATGTGAAAGGAAAAGCCCATCTTGTCGTCGCGCAACAGCATGCGAACACTGTCCCAACCCTTGGAATGAATGTGCTTTTCTGTGCCTTGCACTTCGCTGAGTTTTCTAACAATCATGCTTTCACCTTTTTGCTGTTGGCTTCCTTCTCGGCCTTGGCGCTGATTGCGGCCACAGCCTTCTCAAGAATGGTCAAACCTTTTTTCAGGTCTTCCATTTCAATGTTCAGGGCTGCAAACACCTTCACCACCTGGCCATCGTTGCCGCAGGTCTCAATAATCATGTGGTGCTTGAAACACTCCGCCACGACTTCGTCGGCCAGGGCACCACTTTGCATTTCAATGCCCTGCATCATGCCGCGGCCTTTCACCTGCACGGTGACATTGTCGTTGGCTTTCAAAATGCGGTTCAGGCTTTGGTTCACCACCTCGGCACGTTGTGCAATACCGCGCTCAAATGCCGGGTTGGCCCAATACTTTTCAAGGGCGGCTGCGGCAGTAATGAATGCATGGTTGTTGCCTCGGAAGGTGCCGTTGTGCTCACCTGGCTTCCAGAAATCGAGGTCGGGACGAATCAGGGTGACCGCCATGGGCAGGCCCATACCAGACAGTGATTTGGACAGGCAAATCAGGTCAGGCTCAATGCCGGCTTCCTCAAAGCTGAAGAACGAACCTGCACGGCCAACACCGGCCTGAATTTCGTCAAGAATCAACATGGCACCAGCCTTGCGGGTCACCTTGGCCAGGTTCTTCAGCCACTTCATGGAAGCCGGGTTTAAACCACCCTCACCTTGCACGCCTTCCACAATCACGGCGGCAGGCGCATCTTGACCACTCGACTTGTCGGTCAGCATTTTTTCAAGGTACTCGGTGGTGTCCACATCTTCGCCCATGTAACCGTCATAAGGGTAACGGTCAACGCCACACAGTGTAGAAGCCGATGGGCTGCGGTGATGGCTGTTCGCGGTACATGCCAACGCACCTTGCGTTACGCCATGAAAGCCGTTGGTGAACGCAATAATTTGCTTGCGCCCGGTAATTTTGCGAGCCAGTTTGATGGCCGCTTCAACCGAGTTGGTACCAGTGGGGCCCGTAAACTGAATGCGATATTGCATGCCACGCGGCTTCAAAATATGGCGGTTGAACGCATCAATAAACTTGGCCTTGGCGGCGCTGTGCATGTCCAGGCTGTGGCCAATGCCATCGTCTGCAATGTAGTCAAGCAATGCCGATTTCATCTCTGGATCGTTGTGCCCGTAGTTTAACGAGCCTGCCCCAGACAGGAAATCGAGATAATCCTGACCATGCATGTCGGTCATGGTGCTGCCCTTGGCGCGCACAAACAGGGTTGGAAAGCTGCGGCAATAGCTGCGCGCTTCCGACTCGTTTTTCTGGAATGTGCGAATTTTGCTCAGGGTTTGAAAGTCGATTGACTTGCTTGAGTCACTCATTGTTGTACTCCTTGAGTTTGTAGGAATGTCGCCAGTGGCGATGTTGGCAAAGTGATTTCCACCAATACTTCGGTGTTGTGTCGACCGCCAAAGTGAGACTGTTCTTCGAACCAGTCTCGTGAAGACAAATGACTGCCCCAGTCGCGGGCCAGTGATTTGAAAAGCCCCCAAGACGCCGCGTTGTCGGGCGTAATGGATGTGTGAATTTTTGCAATGCCGCTTTGCTGGGCCACCACCCAGTTGAGGAGTCTCTTGCCCAAGCCCAGCCCCCGAGCCTTTTCCCCAACTGCGACTTGCCACACAAAAAACGTGTCGGCTTGTTTGGGCGGAATGTAACCGGAAACCCAGGCAACCACCTCGCTGCTCAGGGTTGCGACTACGCAAGTAGGCGCAAAGTGACTGCATTGCAGCAGGTACAAATAATGGGAGTTCAGATCGAGTGGCTTGCAAGCATCCACAAGGTCGAATACGGCAGTGCCATCTTCGAGCACGGGATGTCGCAAAACGACATCATGTTTGGACATTTGGATGAGATGGCCCTGTTATTGGCAGGCCCATTTGTTATTAATAAATAAACTACTTCTCATCCTTTCGTAAAAGCTCATCATTGAAAACCAATGCAATGAAGAGTTTTTATGAAAGAACAACCTAATAATAGTTTACTTTATAAATAAATGCAAACCATCTTGAATACCCCTCTGACATCGCTGAAATTGTTAAATTTGGTGGGAATGCTCTAAGCGTAGGAAATTCCAACTCACCAGGCCGGTTAATCACTACAATTCATCAAAATGAATTAAATCACCGGGTTAGCGAGCATGGACAGCACCTTACAAGAATCACTTATTTCGCTTCGCCGCATTATTCGTGCCACAGAATCCAGTGCCCGAGAATTGGCCAAAAAAGCTGACATGGCCACCTCTGAATTGTTGACTTTGCAATCGGTGGCCGACAATCCCGGCATTTCCCCGGGCGAGCTGGCCAAGTCGCTCAGCCTTTCCCCCGTGACATCTACAGTGATTCTTCAAAAACTGGAAAGCCGGGGTTTGATCGAGAAAATTCGCAGCACAGTTGACAAGCGCAGGCTTGAAGTGGTGTTGACCGACAAGGGCAAACACGAGGTAAACGATGCGCCGTCCAGCCTGCAAACCCGCTTCGCAGATCGCTTTGAGCAACTACAAAGCTGGGAGCAACATTTGATTGCCTCAGTGCTGGGCCGGGTAACCACCTTATTGGGTGCAGAAACCATGGATGCATCGCCAATTCTTGACGTGGGCGAGATTGACAAGCCGGCAAAATAAACCGAACAAAGCTGTCAAATAAGAATTGACTTATTGTTTAATATTTTTAATAATTGTTTCCAATTTACAACAATTCACACTTTCTGGGTTTGACTGGCTTTCATGTTTGATTTAGGTGCATTTTTTAGACGCAACAGAAAAGTGTTGTGGTTTGCCATTGCAGCATTCATGGTGGTCTTTGTTTCAATACAAATCAGCAAAGCCTTGGCCACGCGCGATTCCAACTACGGTGAAATCGCCGAATGCACCTATGTGCACCAAGCCCCAGAACTTCAAACCCCTGCCAGCCCGCAAAGATCGAGCAGTACCTATTGCCCCACAAAAGGCTGATTAGCCCGATTTACAGCGTTTGAACCAATACCTGGTTTTTCCCGGATTTTTTGGCTTGGTACATCAACTGGTCAGCATGTGCCAAAAGTGTTTCAAGGCTACGCTCCTCAAATGTAGAAACCTGTAGCACTCCCACGCTTGCCGACACAGGTAAATCGGGGCAGGTGTATTGAATGGCCTCTGAAATGGCTGCCCGAATGCGCTGCCCAAGATTCTCGGCCATATCCGAGCGACTGTTGCCCAAACTCAACACCACGAATTCATCACCGGAGAGGCGATACACCTTGTCCTCCGCTCGCAACCGAACCGACAGCTTGGTGCTGACGCGCTTGAGCAGCTTGTCACCCGTGGCATGGCCGAGAGTGTCGTTGACCATCTTGAAATTGTCGAGATCCAGAAAAGACAACACAAAGGGTTCTTTGGCATTGAGCATGCGCCACACGGCAGCCTCAAGTGCCTTGCGATTCAAACTGCGGGTTAAAGGGTCAGTCAGGTTTTCCTGTCGCAGCGATTTCGAGCTGGCCTGAATTTTTACACTGACACCATAAAACTGAATGGGCAGCACCAGCAACAAAAACAGATTGGCATACACCAACTCAAGGTGGGCCTGCCAGTACGGCACCAACCAAGCCAGGCCCAACACAATCGCAATACCCAAGCCAATGTGGCAAGCCAACATGCAGGGGCCATACCGAATACCCCGAACCAGAGCCACCACTGCGATCAAAGGGGACACGGGTGCCAGGAATTCTGCAGCGACAACCAGGCCCCAACCGATCATGGGCAGATCCAGGCAATAACTGGGCAGCTCAATTTTTTCCCAATGTCGCTCACGGTTGGAAATCAGCCAGGATTGCACCAAGGCCAGGTGAAAATAAATACCCAAGGCAATCATGAATGCCATGCGCGCGCCGTTGCCAACGATGGCACCACCAGGGGCAAAAAAGAACACCATGAGAAAAGAAAGCCCGGCAAAAGCCATTCTCTGCCGGGCACGAGAGGCACTGTCTGAAATATCGAGGACGTATTTTAGTTTTAGCATGCGGTTGAGATATCTCATGGGGCCCCACCGGGGGAACATCCCCCCAGTGGGTGTGTCAGCTCATGATCTCAGTGACGCATCAATACCTTCCAGTTCCAAGAAGTTGCTCAGGCCACTGCGGCGGCGGCAGCTTCTTCCAGGTCGGTGGGAATGTCGAAGTCCAGCAGGCGCTCAACATTCAACACCAGCACAAACTCGTCGTCTACCTTGCCAATACCGCGCAAGAAGTCAGTTTTTACGCCCGCACCAAACTGCGGCGGCGGCGCAATAAACTCGGCCCCAATATCAACCACGGCATTCACTGCGTCCACCATGAAACCGACCACTTGTGTTTCGTCGGCCATTTGCGATTCAAGAATCACAATGCAGGTGCGGCGGTTGATGGTGGTTTTGCCTTGCCCAAACCGGGCACTCAAATCCACCACGGGCACCACAGAGCCGCGCAGGTTGATCACGCCGCTGATGCATTGCTGCATCATGGGCACCACGGTAATTCGTCCAAATTCGATGATCTCTTTGATCCGGAGAATTTCCACCGCCAGCTTTTGTCCATGCACCTGAAAAGTCAGGTACTGGTGGCTGGCGCTGTCACTCTCCATGGCCTTGGCCAATTGCTCATTGACATTGCTCATGGTGAGTACCCCTATTAAAAGTCGTCGAAACTGTCGAAACCGTTTGCACCACCCTGGCTGCTCGCCTTGCCGGGCGCTTGTTTGCGCTCAGCATGGCTTGAGTTGCGGGCAGTTGATCGGCCTGTGCCAGTGTCAAAGAAACTCATGGCGGTGTTCAACATGCTGGCCTGACCACTCATTTCCTCCGCAGTTGCAGCCAACTCTTCGGAAGCTGCCGCATTTTGCTGGGTTTGCTGGTTCAAGCTCATCATGGCCTGATTAATTTGCGCCACGCCGTTGGTTTGCTCGTTCGACGCGGCAGTAATTTCCTGCACCAGGTCGGATGTGCGGTTAATCGCTGGCACCATTTCCTGCAACAGGCTACCTGCGCGTTCAGCCTGCTTCACACTGCTGGTGGCCAGATCGCCAATTTCCTGCGCGGCCACCTGGCTGCGTTCAGCCAGCTTGCGCACTTCCGCAGCAACCACTGCAAAACCTTTGCCGTGCTCACCAGCGCGAGCCGCTTCGATCGCTGCGTTCAGGGCCAGCAAGTTGGTTTGATAAGCGATGTCATCGACGATACCAATTTTGTCAGCAATTGCTTTCATGGCGTTCACGGTCTCCGTCACAGCACGGCCACCCTCTTTGGCTTCTTCAGCCGCCTTGGTCGCAATTTGATCTGTTACGCGGCTGTTCTCGCTGTTTTGTTTGATCGAGCCCGCCATTTCTTCAATGCTGGCTGACACTTCCTCAACACCGGCAGCCTGGCTGCTGGCACCTTGTGACAGGCTTTGCGAGGTTTTTGAAATCTCGCGTGCTGCGTTGGTCAGTGAATCGGCATTGCCACGCACTTCCTGAATCACATCGCTCAAACGATCGATGGTGGTATTCACATCGTCCTTCACTTCGCCAAACAAGCCTTTGTAATCGGCTGTAATTTTCTGGGTCATGTTGCCACTGGCCAGCAACTTCAGCACACGGCCCACATCTTCCAGGCCCACGGATGTAGTGGTCAACAGGCCGTTCACGTTTTGGGCCAGGGTTTTCAGGAAACCTTCCTTGTCGTCTTCACGAATTCGATCGCTGAAATCACCATCGGAGGCGCGGCCAACAATACCGGAAATTTCATTCTCGATGGCCACTTCACCTGTGCGGTCGCTCCACTCCACCACCGTACCCAAACGCTCGCCTTCTTCGTTGATCACGGGAGATGCGATCAAGCGGAAGCTAAGTTCACCCACCTTGATGCCGGTTCTCAATGGTGAGTTTAAAGCTGACAACATGCTGCGCTGGTGCGCCGGGTTTTTGTGGAATACGTCGATGTTGGCACCAATCAACTTGCGCACGTTGAAGTTGGGCAGGCTCTTGCGAATCATGTCCTCATTGCGCGTCATCATGGTGTTCAACGAGTTGTTCAAATAAGTAATGTGGTTCTGATTGTCTGCAATCATCACGTTGGTGGTCACTGAGTCAAGCGCAATGCGAATCGCCAGGTTTTCCAGTGCTGTTTTGCGTTCTTTCTCGGCACGTTCTTCTTCGCGCCTGGCCATGGCCACCTCACCAGTGCGGTCTTTCCATTCCACCACGGTGCCCACGCGCGTACCTGAAGCATCAAATACTGGGGTTACCAACAAGTTGAAATGACGCTCGCCAATTGTGAGGTTGGTGCTGTAGGAGTCGCGCAGGCGCGCCAACATACCGCGCTGGTGGCTAGGTACTTTGTGGAAGCTGTCAATGTTGGCGCCCAGAATTTTGCGGGCATCAAATTGTGGCAAGTCTTTCTTGATGTCGGTTTCAGCTTCCACCAACATTTTCGACAGTGAGTTGTTCACATACACAATGTTGTAGTCAGCGTCGGCAATCATCACATTGGTGGCCACGCTTTCCAGTGCCTGTACCTGGCGCTGAGCGAACATGGTTTCCGCTTCAAGCTTTTTCATGGCATCGCGAATGGCTGCGGGCAACTCATCTGCCGCACCTTTCAAGGTTTCTTTTTTCCACAACTGGTGAACACTGCGTACCGCCGTTTCTTCCACTTTGCGGGCGCGCTCATTCACGCTGGCAATCATCTCGTTGATCTTGGTCACCACCGACAACACATCACCGCTCAGGTCTTTGGTTGGCAAAGCCTGCAAAGGCTTCTCAAGGCTTGTTTTCAAGCCGGAAATTTCCACTTCAAGGCTATCAGCAACTGTCGCCAACTGACCGCTCTTTAAAAAATCAAATGCACCCATGTTCGTCTTCCTTTGTAAAATTACGCGTTGGCCTGCTCAAGGCTTGCTGAAATACTGCTCACTTCTGTAATCAATTTTGGTACATCAATAATCAAGGCCACATCGCCGTTGCCCATGATGGTGGCCCCGCTGATTGCCCGGTTCTGTTCAAACAAATTGCCCAGCGGTTTAATCACTGTTTGTGATTCGCCGTGAAGTTGATCGGCCACAATGCCGGCCTTCATGCCGCCAAAGCTGACCACAATGATGTTCTCGCGCTTGGGCCGCTTGGCGTTCGGATGAAACACCTTGCGCAAACGCACTGCGGGCAAAAACTCCCCACGAAGGTCGTAGTGAATGTCCATGCGATCGTCGGTGCCCAAGGCATCAACCGGCAGCTCAAGGCACTCCCGCACATAGGACAGCGGAATGACATACACCGAACCGCCCACACCAATCATGAAGCCATCAATAATGGCCAGCGTCAGCGGCAAACGAATTTCGAATGTGCAGCCCTGCCCGGTGCGTGAACGTACCTGCACAGAGCCACGCAACGCTTCAATGTTTCGTTTCACCACATCCATGCCAACGCCGCGCCCTGAAATGTCGGTAACTTTGTCTGCTGTAGAAAAACCAGGGGCGAAAATCAGCATGTTGACTTCAGCATCGCTAAGTACCTGTTCAGGCGACACGATGCCTTTCTCAATCGCTTTCTTCAGGATTTTTTCACGCGCCAGTCCACGACCATCGTCATTCACTTCAATCACAATGTGCCCACTGTCGTGGTAAGCATTCAGTTGAAGCCTGCCCGTTGCAGGCTTGCCGGCAGCTACACGTTCTTCTGGCGTTTCAAGACCGTGGTCCAGTGCATTGCGCACCAGGTGCATCAAGGGGTCACCAATTTTTTCAACCACTGACTTGTCCAGCTCGGTGTCTTCACCTGAAATTTCAAGCTGAATTTGCTTGCCCAATCCCATCGCAGTGTCACGCACCACGCGTTGAAAACGCTGAAAGGTCTCGCCAATTTGCACCATGCGCAAGCCCAGTGCACCGTCGCGAATTTCTTCAATCAAACCAGCCACTGCACTGGTCGATTCCAGCATGGCGGTGTGGTTCAAGTGCTTGGCTTGCTCCACTGTGCCCGCATTGGCAATCACCAGCTCTCCCACCAGGTTGATCAGTGCATCCAGCTTGTCGGAAGGCACACGAATGAATGAACTGGAGGGTGTGGCTTTGCCTGTTGACCTGGACTTTCCTGAAGCTGTCGCAACCGCATTGCCGGTGGCCTCGATCACTTCAGGCAATAGCTCTTCTTGTGGCCTCGGAAAGCCTGCTTCCTGCAACAGTTCAGCAGCACGCCCTGCGCCTTCGGGCAGCGCATTGGCCAGCGCGTCCCACTGCTCAGGTGTGCAGTTGTGGGCCAGAATTCGGACCTTGCTTTCTTCAGTCAGAAACTCAAATGCATCTTCAATACCAGGCTGGCCTTTGTCGGTGACAAAGCGCAACTCAAAACCCAGGTAACACGATTCAGCATCCAGATCTGCGAAGCTGGGCAGTGCGTCCAGCACGGGCACCACGGCTTGCAACTCACCATAGGTTTCCATGTATGAAAAAATAGGGGCCGGGTCGAAGCCGTCGCACAAGGTGCTGCGCCCCAGCCGAACCGATACATGCCAGGTTTGTTGACTGCTATCAGTCTCAACAATTTTCACTGGCTTACTGCCCGAAGGATGTTCTTCGTGCAACAAGTAGGCTTTTAAACGGGCAGTCAAGCCCGCCTGTGCAGTAGCCATGTCGGGGCTGACCTGTTCAGCATCGCCACCAGCTTCAATACAGTCGACCAATTCTGAAATGTGGTCGCGGCATTCCAGTACCAGGGTGCTCATGTTCGCATCAAACCCGATTTCGGAATTGCGCACGCGGTCCAGCACGGTTTCAAGGTCGTGTACAAAATGTGTAATCACCAACAAACCAAACACCCCTGCACTGCCTTTGATGGTGTGCGCCGCGCGAAAAGCGGCGTTCAGTACTTCGGTGTCGTTGGGGTTTTGCTCCAGCTGCAGCACATAGCTTTCCACTTCAGCCAACAGCTGCCGTGCTTCCGTGAAAAATATGCCGCGCGAAGCATCCAGGTCCAATTCAAAGGCCATGCCTTAGTTCTCCAAAAAACCAGCGTTGATCCAGGACTGCACGCCCAGTCGTGCGGCTTTCATAGCCACGACCTCGGACGGTTTGGTCCAGTGCACGCGCAAGTTCACTGCGGGGTCGTTTTGAATGGTCACCAACATTTGCATGCCTGCCGTGTCCACTTCCTGGCAATTGCTCAAATCAAGCACTACTGAAATTCCCTGATTCAAGGACTGGCGAATAACCTCAACCAGGCCAGCACAATCTGCAATGGTCAAGGTGTCCAACGCCACTTGCGTGTGCTTGCAGGTTGCGATGCTGTTTTCCATCTCGTTCTCAAGGTCTTCTTGCATAATCAGTTCGCTGTGCATGTGCATCCTCCCCGTGGCCTCAAGCCACCAATTTGTTCACTGCTGCAATCATTTGTTCTGGCTTGAAAGGCTTGACCATCCAAGCTTTCAGGCCTGCCGCCTGCCCTTCACTTTTTAATTTGTCGTCCGATTCTGTGGTCAGCATGATGATGGGTACAAACTTGTAGGCCGCCATTTTTTTTACTTCGCGTACGAAGGTGAGTCCATCCATGTTGGGCATGTTCAGGTCACTCACAATCAGGCTGATTTTTCGGCCATCCAGCTTGGTCAATGCGTCCTTCCCATCACAACCTTCCACCACATCAAAGCCCTGACTTTTCAGGGTCATCGATACCACTTGGCGCAGGGAGGTGGAGTCGTCCACAATCAATACGGTTTTGCTCATACAGGTTCTCGTTCTTGGGTGTTTAGAAAAAAGTCAGTTCGTCGCTGCTGGCACCAGGCTTGGTGGCAGCGTTGGTGCTGCCTTTGCCGCTGTGGTTCACGCGCTCTTCAGCCATGGTGTATTTGCGCTCCAGTTCATGCATCAGTGCAGCCACGTTCAAGGTCTCAAGGCCCGTGTTCAACTGGCCCTTCATTTGGCTCAGGCTGTCTTGCACATGCCCCAGAATCTGAGACACACGGTCTTGAAACTGAAAATGCACCACCGCATTGTTCAAACTGGAGGAAACCTGATTGGTGTTGGCGATGATCTGCTCGCTGGCTTGGTGCAGGGGTACGGTGACTTGCTCGAATTGCTCAACCACACCACTCAAGGTTTCGCTGGCTTGGCTAAGCACCTTTTCATCACTGCTTTCCATGCGTGCGGCACCATCACCCGCTTTTTTCGCTGCCGATGCAATCAATTGCACCCGCTCGCGAATCTTCACACCTGTTTCGGCCGACAACATCGAGAGCTTGCGCACCTCGTCGGCCACAATCGAAAAACCCCGACCGTCTTCGCCTGCACGGGCTGCCTCAATGGCTGCATTCAGCGCCAGCAGGTTGGTGCGCGCGGCAAGGTTTTCTACCGAAGCCGCCATCTTGGCCAACTCTTCTGTCGAGGAAATAAAACCTTTTACCTCTTGCATGATGGTGGCCTTCTCATCGAATGAATTTCGAATGCTGCTCAACATGCCATTAAGGCTTTGCGCCACATGGTCAGCCAAACCATTGCCGCTGGATGTGTTACCCAACACATGCGCAGCACCAGCGGCCACGCTGACGGTGTCATTCAATTTGCTGTGAATTTCAGAGAAGGCCTCTGCCAGGTTCACAATGCCCATTTCCATCTGAGAATTGGCAGTGCTCAACTGGCTGTTCAGGGTGGGCACCCAAGTATCAGCCAACTGAATCAGTTCAACCCTTTCTGTATCTGTTTTACTCAACTCATTCACGGTAGAGGACAAGGCCTCTATTTCCGCCTGCAAAACAAGCTGCCGCTTCTTGCCCATTTCATGGATGGCCAATGCACACAGCAGCAATGCTGCACTGCCGAAGACCAGCGGCCACACACTGCTCTGAAAGAACGCACCCAACACCAGAATTCCGACCGATGCTGCAATTAAAACCACAGGCAACAGGGCCTGGGTTTGTGATGCGTTTTTATTGTTTTTTTTCATGAACAGAAATTCCTATCAGTTGTTTGACTGGGCATACTGCGGGCTCAATGGGGGCTGGGGAATGCTCCAACGCTTCATACCAGCCATTGCAAAAAGCGCCACGAACGGTGAGGTAAGCATTGGCTACCCAGTGGTGGAGAACTTGCAGAAATTCGATTGGGGTGCTGCGCATAAAGTCCTCCGATGGACCACTTTGTTAAACGCAGTGAACTTGAATATTTCACGCTTGAGGGAAGTTTGCGCTGATACCCATGTGAGCAATAGGGAGAAAAGAAATGGAAAAGGGGGCCAATATTGGGTTAATGCACTTGGGGGAATGCAACAAAAGGTGAACTGTGTAAATAAATGTAAAAAACCCGCTGCAGGAGCGGGTTTTGAGGCAATTTGAAGAAAATTTTATTGGGCTTCGGCGGGCCTTAAAGTCATGCCAAGTGGCCCTTTGATGGTGCCGTCTTCGTTGAGGTCATAAATGGTGGTTTCACCATCGCTGGTGATTTTCACTTTTTTGTCTTCAACTTCATAGGCAGCTTCGCGGGTTACACCCATGGTGGACACATACACCGTGCCGTTGCCTTGAAACTCATACTTTTGCAAACCCAGGTCGTCTTTGTAAACACCATCCAGGTTGTTACCGCATGCTGTCAACAAACCGAGCAAACCCAGCATGATGCAAGCTTTACGAATGTTCATGCTTCAAATCCCCTCTCAAGATCAGGCCATCCAAAACTCCTGCAGGGCCTTGGCCGTGCGGATCGGAATTTCAACCATGGGCAAGTGGCCCACGCCGTCAAAAAGTAACACATCCGCATGGGGAATAATGGCTTGGTAGGTGTAAGCGCCGGTGTAATGTACAAGTCGGTCCTCTTTGCCCCACATGATCAGGGTAGGTGCCTGTGTGGCCGACATGCCTGGGCCATTGGGGTTGGGCGCATTCACAAACATTTGATGAAAAAGGTGCCGGTTCACATGTCGGCGGTTGATCAGGTCTTGCGCCATGACAGGGGCCAAAGCAAGGGCAATGGCCCGATTGTGTATGGCCAGGCTCATCAGCGTATGCGCGCCGGCCAGGCTCTCAACAATCATCGGGTTGCGACCCTCTTTCAAGCCCGCTTCAAAGCGGGTGTGGTCGCTACCCTTGCCGCCCGCCGGGTTCATCAAACAAAGTGTTTGAACCAGATTCGCATGCCGGCCTGCCAGCAAAGCCGACACCAATCCACCCACAGAGTTACCTACCACGTGGGCTTTGCCCGGCACATGGTTCTCAATCCAGGCAGCAACACGGGCCACCTGATCGTCCAACCCATAAGGTACATTGGCATTGAACTGGCTTTCACCCCAGCCCGGCAAATCCAGCACAAACAAACGGTGCTGTTTCAAGAGGAAAGGCACCAGCGACAACCAGTTTTCCTTGTTGGAGGCAAAGCCGTGCAGCAGTACCACGGGTGAACCTTCTGGGTTACCCCCCTCCAGCCACACCAGTTCATGATCAAGCACAGTGGCCTGCTGGCGCTTAAGGCCGGAAAGTCCTGCATGCAGTTTATTGATCAGGGGCACCGCGCTGCGGTTTTTCCATTGGCGAATTTTCAGGCCATGTGGCGGGCGAGCAAGGCTCAAGTACTTGGGCGCCACATCGTCTAGAAATGCAAGCTCAAGATGGTGCATTCCGGCGAACTCCGTGCCAGTGCTTACATTGCCCATGAATCAAAACCTCCGGTTTAAATCAAACGTTTGTTTGTTTTATCGACTGTAACATCGAGTGATGTAAAGGTATGGGCATGATGCCGCGCTGTCAACGATAAAAATAGAGGGGTTTTTACTAATTCAGCGGCAAATTCAGTCTTCGTAGGGCTGTATGCCGGTGGCGCTTAGTAAATAGGCTGCGTCGCCCAATTCACTGCTGAACTTGCTTGCGGTCAGCTCGCCCCACACCCAATAGGCTTGCATGGCGCCCACTGCAGGCTGGGGTTCACTCAGTTTGACATGAATGATCTGGTTGGCGGGCGGCGGCGGCGTGTGAATGCAGGCGCCGAAATACGGCACCAGCAACAGCTCGTCCACACCCTTCTCGCTTTGCTCAATCGGGATTGCAAAACCAGGAATGCGCACTTTTTTGCCAGTGTAGGCGGTGTTTACCGGGGCATCGTTCCAGGCCTTTCGCATTTTCTCGAGGGCCTCTTGGGCTTTCGGATCGTTGTCCTGCAGTTCAGCGATGTTCAAGCCCCGAAATGCTGCCATTGGGTCCCAATCGGCGGGCATCAAATTGTCCCACTGCAATTCGGGAAACGCAGGGTCAAATACAGTGGCCTTCTTGCTGTCTTTGTCGGCATTGCCAGAGAGCCGGTCGCCAACAGCATACTCCCCATCGGTCGCAGCTGTATCGCTTGAAAGTTGGGCCAGCGTTTGCTCCAGTTGGGTAGCGCCTTCCGCGTTTTGGTCGGGTTTGCCCAGAAACCAGGAAGCAAGGCCGTAGCCCAGTGCGGTTAGCACCACCACCGCCACAACCATCACAATTACTTTGCCAATTTTCATGAAAAACACACCTGCGAATAACTTGATTTCGAATCAATTTGTTTTGGGGCTTAACCCGTCTTGCAACTGGTTTCGATAAGCCTGAAATGCGGGCACCAGGCCCAACAGACTGCCAAATGCAGCAAAGGAAAGCACTGCAAGCAAACCCGCGCCAAGTTCCTTCAGCCCCACCAGTTGTAAACCAAATTGTGCCTGAACCCATGGGGCAAGTGCGGCACCGCCAAGCGCAAGTACCGATACGCCCAACGCAACCCCAACCCACATCACCAGGGCACTTTCAAGAAACAACAAACCAAACACCGTGCGGGGCCCGGCACCCGTTGAACGCAACACAGCCATTTCTCGCCTGCGTTGCCCCAAGGTTACCAACATTACACTGGTCAGGCCCAAAGCACTCACCACCGCCACCAATGCAGCCACAAACAACAACACCCGTTCAACCACACCCACGGTTTGCCACAAGGTACTTAAGGCCACGCCAGGCAAAATAGCGCTGAGCGCCGCATTGGGCCTGCTTTCAAGCTCACGCTGCATGCGAAAAACACCTGCCCGGTTGTTCAAGCCAAGCAACACAGCGGTAACCGACTTGGGCTGCAAATTAAACTTGGTCACGTATTCAGCCGGAATTTCGGCACCGGGCACTGGCACGCCTGCCGCCCAATCCACGTGAATGGCTTCCATACCCGCCAGGCTAATGTGCACGCTTTGATCCACCGGGGTGCCCGTGGGTTGCAACACACCCACCACAGTAAAAGGTTTGTCCGCATGGCTGGGCTCAGTCTGCTGAATTTGCATGCCATGGCTTAATGCAATTTTGTCGCCCACCTTGTGCTTTAAGCGCTTGGCCACTTCTGCGCCCAGCACGGCTTCAAACAAAACACCAGCAGGCTTGCCTACGCTGTAGTTTTCAAAGGCCCGGCCCTGTGCAAATTGCAGGTTTTGCCTTGCACCGTACAAAAACTGATCGAAATAAATGGCCTTGGTGCCTACCACCGCAAAGCCTTGGTAAGAATCACCCAGTGCAATCGGCAAAGCCGACTTCACACGGGGGTCTTGCTCCAGACGTTCGAACTCGGCGTAAGGCACATTGCGCGTGGCTTGGCCAATTCGAAACACGCTGTACAACAAAAGCGAAACCGGGCTTGTTTGCGCCCCGACAATCAAATCTGTGCCTGCCACTGCATTTGAAAAACTGGCCTTGGCGCTTTGGCGGGCCAAATCGATACCCAACAACAAACAAGCGGACGTGATCACACTGAGCAACAGCAACAAAAGGCTGCCCTTGCGGCTCCATGCACTTCGGCTGGCCAACAGAAAAAGCGTTTGGATCATGCTTGCCACTGCCCCATGTGCTGCCGTTTTGCGCAGTGCTGCGCCAAACCCGGATCGTGACTGACCAACAACACAGCAGTGTTTTGTTCAGCGGCCTGTGCAAGCAACAATTGAACAAACTGGGCTTGGTGGCCGGCATCCAGTGCGGAAGTGGGTTCGTCGGCAATAATCAAATCGGGCTGACCAATCAAGGCCCTGGCAGCTGCCACCCGCTGCTGTTGCCCAACTGACAGGGTGGACACGGATTGATTCAGGTATTTGCCCATTCCTAGCGCGTTCAGCAAACGTTCAGCCGATTGCTGCACAGTGCCCGCTTGCATCAAGGCATTTTGTTTGCGTCGCTTTGAGAATTTGCACGGCAAAGTGACGTTGTCCAACACACTCAAATAACTCAATAAGTTGAACTGCTGAAACAGAAAACCAATGTGATCTACCCGAAGTGAATCGCATTGGCTGGCCGACAGGGTGCTCAAATTTTGGCCCATCAAGCTGACATGGCCGCTTTGTGGCAACAACACCCCTGCAATTAAATTCAGCAGCGTGCTTTTGCCACTGCCACTGTCGCCTTCCAGAAAAACTGTGTCCCCGGCTTGCATGGAAAACTCGGGGATTCTTAGTTCAAACCCGCTGCTGGCGTATTTGAATACAAGGTTGTTGCAGCGAAGTACTGCCAAGGTCATTGCACCACCAATGTACTCTGCTTGGGAGTAAGGCTTGCACCAATCTGGCCTTTTGGAAACAAGGCCTGCACTTCAATTTTTTCGAAACCGGAAAACTGTCGAAACACGCGCACATCGATCACCTTCAGTTTGGCGGGTTGCTCACATTCGAATTCATAGGATGCGCGAAAATCGGAATGCCCATTGGCGTCATCGTGATGCTGATGATCATCGGCAGGGCCATGGGAGTGTGGATTCAGAATTTCCGAGTACAACTTGTGGCCGGTGCGTTTGCACTGCGCCTCAGGTGAAAAGGCAAACAGGCCATTGGCTTTCAGCAACGAAACCACGCGACGCGCCTTCACGCGTTCTGCATCTGTTTTGGGTGCGCGCTCAAAACCCAACACATTTTCAAGCGGTGAATACAAGCTGATAAACAGGCCGTTGCCATCCTGCACAATTTCAAGTTCGCCCTGGCCGTGCACGTGCGCGGCATCGTTGTGTCTGCTATCGGTCTTGGCCTGGTCGTGCGAATGCCCGTCATTGCCATGCGCAAAGGCAGAGGTGCCGAGCAGTGCTGCGATGGCGAGCATGGCAAGCCGAAGGCATCGGGGTTGAACTGCGAACTTTGTCATGAATGTCCCTTCGTTGTATTTCATTGTCTTGCCCAATAGACCAACCACCACGGCAAGAGGTTCCCGAATCAAAACAAGCACCTAAACAGGACCAAACTCCCGCCAAAAGCCCTTGTAAATTGCCTGCTCCGCATCGCCACGCTTTTCAAGCGGGCAAGCCAGGCGAATAATCATTTTGTGTGCAAGTTCATTGTAGGCCTGCCAAAACACCTCGGGTTTTGCGCTGGGCAAATCAACAAATTCCGAAACCTCTATGCGGTCGAAATACTGGTCGGCCTCTTCCACCCAACTGGCTGAAACCGTGTTGGCCACCTGCAAGGCAACTTGCTCGGCCCTGGCAGTGTCGGCCTTGAAAGGCAAAATGATTTCAATGGTGTACAAGCTGAATTTGCCCAGCATGGACAAATGTTTGATGGTTTGGGTGAGCACCATCGCATTGGGCACCGCAAGCCGTCGCCCGGTGTATTTGCCAGACATACCAATTTCAAACAGCTTGGTGCTGAGCAAATCAATGTCGATTACCCGGCCATTTTGTGTGCCTATTTCAATGTAGTCGCCAATTCGAAATGGCTTGGACAGTGAAATATTCACATAACCCAACAGGCTGAGCACCACTTCCTTGCCAGTAATAATCAAGGCGCCAGCAATGGCCACCACGCTGAGAAACGCACCGGTAATTTGCGAAGCCCACACCGAAATCAAGAGGAAAAATACAGCCATGCGCACCAGGTTTTTCAGAAAAACCAGTTGCGAACGTGCCTTTTCAGGGTGATAGGGGTGAAGTTTGCGAAGCGACCAGGACAGCGCCCGGTTCACGAAAAAACCGCTGGCCATCAACCCGAAGGTGATGGCCAGTTTGAACAAGAACAAAGCGGTGGGGTCTTTGAGTAATTCCATCCCGCTATGGTAACAGGGGAAGGCCTCCAATCAAGGGCAAACCACCGCCCGAGGTGTTGCCCTCTTGGCAGGCATCGGCGTTCTCGTAGCTTGAATCAATCACCTGATCAATCCACTGGTTGATCAAGGCCACACCCTCGGTGTGCACCACACTGCGCGCCAAAGGCGGCATTTTCGCGGCCAGCTCAACAGCCTCTGGACCCATGCGGTACGGCACAATGGAGTCGCTCGACATGGCTGGGTGAATATCGTAAGTGCGTGTACCCCGCCCTTCCGAACCGCTGGCAGTTGGCTTTTTGCAAATGCCATAGGTGCTGTCCACGGCCCGGAATACATCCACATAAAAGCCGGTATTCGAGGCCTGCCCGTTCACGTTGTGGCAGTGCGCGCAGTTCACCTCAAGATAGGCTCGGGCACGGGCTTCAATATCGCCTTTTGAATTGGCGGGCATGCCCGAATCACCAGGGTTATTGAACTTTGGAATGTGGTTCACATTGGTGGCCACCTGCCGCTGATCCAGATTAAAACTGCTGGGGCAGCCATTCATCAAGCCGGTTTCACACATGAACTTCAACTGGTTTTTGCCATTAACCGGGTGCTGGGCCTGCCCTGTGAACATGGGCGACTCGTTCACATAGGCGCGGTTCAAATTGCGTGGTTTCGGACCAATGGGTGCCGAGCCCGGGTCTACATCGTTGTTGCTGTGGCAAATGGCACACTGGCTTGCATTGGGGAACATGTAGGCATTGGTGCTACCGGTTTGTCGCCTGCCAGAGTCGACGTCCACATAATCCCAGCTTGCCGCGGCGCTGCCCCCAAACTGGGTCAGCACAGCCTTTCGTTTGCCATTGCCCGCATCTTGCCAAATGTACTCCAGCGCTTCCCAGTAGTTCTGGCCATCGGTGCGTTGGCGTTTGATCAGCAAACGTGTTTCATACGGCGTTTCTTTTGCACGTGGTTGATCCACGAACGAGAAGGTTTTTGCAATGATGGTGCCCACCGGAAATTCAATGGTGGAATTCACGCGGCTTTCCTCATCCTCCAGGAATCGGGCCTGCTTGCCCTCCGGAATGAACATCACCCTGTGCTTGATTGAATAATCACTGAACAGTTTGCTGTTCAGGACATACGGCATGCCCTGCCCGTTGGGTCTGCTGGCAGGGTCCTGGTCATTTGCAAACAGGTTGTACTGCGCCAGGTCGGGGCAGTTCACCTGGGCTGCGGCTTCATTCACCACACCGGCTTTCAGGGGCACTTCACACAAGGCCTTAACTGCTTCGGCCGTGGGTTCGGGCGCAAACTGGCCACTGGGCACAAAAGGCTCGAATTCAAAATCGGGCAAGCGTGGCAGATCGGCGCCAAAACGGGCCATGCAATCGTGTTTGCTTACATCGAATTCGCTGGGCAACAGCGGAATACCGGTGGCAATCGACTGAATGTATTCAAGCGACAAATTGGCAGTGGGGTCGCTGGTGTTCAGGTTGATCACTGCGTCCAGGCCACGGGTGCCATGGAAATTCGAAAAGGCTAGGCTGTCTGACCCAAAATTGTTGTTGGGGTTGATACAACTGAACCACCAGGCTGGCACTTTGCGCTGCCCATTGGTCTCGAACTTGTACTTGTTGTAACGGCAGCTTGGGTTGGGGTTTTGGTTGCCCTGAATTGGCTTGCCATCGGCATCCACAGCCACATTGTTGCCATTGCGATCTTTGGGCAGGTCGCAGCTGCTGTTCAACGAGTCGGTGTAACCGTCCCACACAATGTGGGCACCACGGTAACCACCACCGCCCAGCGCATTTTTCAAACCCACCACCAGCGGAAAGGCACTGCTGATCTGCCCGCCTTGCGTGGCAATAATGCTGGCGAAATCGGGCTGCGGCAAATCATTGCCGTTGTTCTTGAAGGTGTTGTCGAAAATATTCACTGCTTCGGAATACACATCCATGCGGCGGTCACCGTTCTCACCCAGCAGATCGTAACTGGTCAAAATAATGCCGGCGGTGCCGTTGTTCTCGAATACGTTGTCGTAAATATCGATCTTGTCGTAAGCCAGGGTAATCAGGCCTGAACCGCGCGGCACGTTGGCCACAATCGAACCTGGCACCGCAAAGTTGTAAGTGTTGTTGTTGCGTGAAATGTTGTTGTACACCCTTGAGCGCGAGCCATATTGGGTAAGGTTGTCCAGGTCGTACACCAGGAAACCACCGGAATTGCACTCAGCCAGGTTTTCGGAATATTCGCCGTCCTGAACGTTCTCAATCTCGAATCCGAACACATTGAATGCAGCGCGGCTTTTGCGAATTTTCGCAATATTGGTTTGGCCCACATAAATACCGGCATCGGATGCGCCAATACTTTCAGTTTCCTCGACCAGAATATTGCGGCTTTCAACTGGGTAAATGCCATAACGCCCTGAAGCCGTGCTCACCGTGTAGTCGGGAGAGGTGTTGTCAGTTTCCAAGGGGTTGGGGTTGGCTGGGTTGTGGCGTGCTGGGTCGGTACAGGCCACTTTGATTTCATCGCGGAAGTTGGCCGCAGTAATGGGGCGTTCTTCAGGCAGCTTGCGGCCGCTACTCCAAATGGCACGCACTTTCTTCAACGTACCGTGGTTCACGCCTTTCATTTTGAACGCATCGCCGGGCGAGTCACCAATCGTCAGGTTGCGCACGGTAATGCCGCGCACATTCGAGGCAAGGAAGCCTTCTTGCGAAGTGCTTTCACGAAACGACAGGAAGGTTTCATCCATGCCGCAGCCTTCAATAATCACATCCTCAGTGGTTGTAATCTGAATGCCGGTTTTCAAATCAAAAAAGCCGCAATCAAACCTCAGAATGTCTTTGGGCTTGAGTTGCACCATGGCCTTGACCATTTCTTCCGTGGCATTGGGGCCTGGCTGAATCAAAAATACCCGGCCAGTGGATTCCGCCGGGTTAATGACCGAACCACCGCCAGCGGTATTTGTGGGGTCGTCCCCGCCTGACGACAGACAAGCGCCAAGCACCAAAGTGGACAGGGAAAGGAGTACTGCTTGCAGTGCACGTTTGGAGTGAGCCACGTCCAACCTCGATCTTGTTATATGCATATGAGAAAAAACTGCTTGCCTGTACCTGTTACCACGCTAGAATCAAAGTGGATTGCGCTTTGTGTCGGCTAATTGACACTGCATGCGTGATGATTCATATTCGATCCGCACTACCTACAAAAGCATTCACTCATATAAGAATTGGAGGGACAGCAATGACTGATTTAAAACAAGGCGCCGCACGCCTGCTGACAAGCATGGCACTGGCTGGCAGCAGCCTGCTGTTGGGCACTGGTGCCATCGCCAGCGAACTGACACCCGAGAAAAAACTGCAAGCCGCCAGCCTGGCCGCGACATGTGCGAACTGCCATGGCACCAATGGCCAAGGTGTTGAAGGAAGCGCCGTGACCGGTCTTGCCAACCTGAGTGTTGAATACATTAAAACCAATATGATCTGGTTTAAAACCGGGCAGCGCCCCGCCACCGTGATGCATCAACTTGCCAAGGGTTACACCGACGAGCAAATCGACATCATCGCCAACTACCTCGGCAAAAAAGACTAAGGAGCGCACCATGCAAAGACGACAATTTTTACAAACCAGCGCATTGGCCACGGCCTTGTTGGGCGGCATGCCTCTGTCAGCCACAGCAAAAAGCGCCAAAGGCAAAGTGGTGGTGATTGGTGGCGGTTACGGTGGTGCCACGGCGGCCAAATACCTTCGCATGCTTTCCGGCAACCAGCTCGATGTCACCTTGGTTGAACCCAATTCAACTTTCGTTTCCTGCCCCATGAGTAATCTGGTGGTGGGTGGCATTCGGAAGATCAACGAAATCAGCACCCCCTACACTGGCCTTACCCGCAACCACGGCGTGAAAATGGTGAAGGATTATGTCACCGCCATTGACGTTGAAAAACGCACTGTAAAACTGAAAAACGGCAAAACCCTGCCCTACGACAAACTGGTGTTGTCACCGGGCATTGATTTGCAACTGGACAAAATTGAAGGCCTTGCAGCAGCCAACGCCAGTGGCCAAATTTTGCAGGCCTGGAAAGCCGGCCCTGAAACCGTGGGTTTGCGCAAACAACTCGAAGCCATGCCCGATGGCGGCACTTATATTTTGAATGTGCCGCTGGCCCCCTACCGCTGCCCACCCGGGCCATACGAGCGCGCCAGCATGGTGGCCAACTACTTCAAACAGTACAAGCCAAAATCCAAAGTGCTGTTGCTGGATGCGAATGCCGACGTAACCTCGAAAGGCAAGTTGTTCAAGGGCGTGTGGGAAAGCGAGTACAAAGGTATTCTTGAATATCGCCCCAACATGAAGGTCACCGGCGTGGATGGCGCAACAAAAACAGTGCGTTTCGAATTTGAAGAACCTATCAAAGGCGATGTACTAAACATTTTGCCCGACCAACGCGCTGGCAAACTGGCAGTCGATTCCGGCATTGCCAACCTGAACAACCGTTGGGCCGAGGTCAACTACATGACATTCGAATCCACTGTTGCGCCCAATGTGCATGTGATCGGCGACTCGGTACAAGGCGCGCCCCTGATGCCCAAAAGTGGCCACATGGCCAACAGCCAGGCGAAAGTGGTTGCGGCAGCCATTGTGGCGCAAATGAGTGGCTGGGAACCCAATGCCACCCCCTTGACCAACAACACCTGCTACAGCTACGTGACCACCAGCAACGTGATTCATGTGGCCAGCGTGCATGTGTACAACGCCGAGAAGAAAACCTTCCTGACTGTTGAGGGTTCGGGCGGTGTGTCCGCAGCCCCCAATGAACTGGAAGGTACTTATGCCTGGAATTGGGCCCAGAATATTTGGGCAGACACACTGGTTTAAAAGTAACAGCGCAATAAACTAGCGCTGCTGAAAACTGGCCCGCATCTGGTTGATTTTGGTATCCAGACTGCGGGCTTTCTGTTCCAGTTCCCCGGTTTCCCGAAACAAATCTGCCGCAGTGCGCTGAAGCGCCGAAACAGTTTTTTCCGCCTTGCTTCGCTCACTCGACGACAAAGCCTTGTTGTCTGCCCTGCTCCGGTTCTGTGTAATTTGCTCCGTCAGGGCCTTGGATTGCTCGCGCTTGTCCTGTAGCTGGCGCTCTACCTCATTGCGCTCCCGCTGCACGTTGTAAACAGCCTGGCCCTCCTTGTAACCCACACGAACCCTTGGATAAGTTTTCTCATTGCACTGGTCCGGGTAAGCCGCCCCCTTGGAACCCAGATCAAAACCCGTGTTCACCGTGCAATAGTTCTTCAAGCCCTGCTCGAAACCCTTGTTGTACTCCTCCAGGTTCACCGTTACCTTGGCCTCGGCACAGGCCGCACGGTGTTCTGCCACCCGGGCCTGGGTATAACCTTGCGATGCATCAGTAAAACCAATCTCGCGCCAATTGGCCACCAGGCATTCTTCCTTGCTCAGGGTGGCACACCCGCTGACGCCAAGAAGTATCAGCACCGCCGACAACAATCTCCCACTCATTGCTCACCTCGTCTTGTTTTTTTTCATGACAAATCTATACCACGCCCAACAAACAGCCGTCTGTAGTCTGAGTGGACTAAGTTGATACAAGGGACAGGGCGGTATGTTTATTGCATTCAACATTTCTGCAACAAGTGCTCAATAGCGATACTTTTCTGCCGTTAATTCAATTGTAGTGAATGCGCATACAAGCGTAATTTAAACAAAATGAGCCAGCACACCTTAAAGCAATTCAAAAGGGGACATTAAATGGCCGCTCAAACACCTGTATCCAGCCATCCCAAATTGGGCGTGGCCGATGTTGCCAAACTTGCCGCCCGTGAAGGTTATTTGTTTGGTTTGAGTTTTCTATTCCGCCAGCGCGTGGCGCAATTCGTGCCGGAATTCAGCCCAAACTTCCACAATCGTCAACTGCCCATCGTGTTCATGGTGCCGGGCTATATGGAAAAACCAGGCTGTTTTGCCACCCTGTATGAGGAACTGCTTTGGAGCGGCGTGCGTGTGGCCTTGTATCAGCCGCGCTACGTACTGGCCTCGGTACACGAGATGGCTCGAGATTTTGGGCACTACATGGACACAGTTCTGGAACAAGCCGAATGCGAAGGGGCCAACACCTACCTGCTGGGGCATTCCATGGGTGGGCTGATCGTGCGCAAAGCCATGAGCACCCGTTGGCACAGCCACACCCAGGTGCAACACCTGTTCACACTGGCTTCGCCCAACAATGGCACGCGCATGGCTCACTTGGGCGTGGGCGACTGCGCTGTTGACATGCTGCCCAACAGCGACTTCTTGAACGAATTGAATGTGGAAGACGACGCTCACCGGCAAAAAATGAGCAGCGTAATCGCGATTCCGGATGCACTGATTTTGCATCACCGATTTGCCCATTTGGAAGGTGCGGCCAATCACGTGATTGACCGCACGGGCCACATGGCTTTGCTGGATGAACCAAGATTGATTGAACTGTTGAAACGAAAAATGCAGGGGCAAAACCCGCATCAATTGTTGGGTGCCTGATTCGCCAGGGCGATCAGCTGCGCTTGCTGACCGATTTGAAATACAACTCGGACTGCATTTCACGCACATGCACACTGATTTGGGTTTGTGGGCCGTCTGTTTGAAGGCATGTTCTTTCAAGTACCTTGAGCAACACCTGCCCCAAGTGTTCCTGCACGGTGAATTCTCGACCACTGAGTAACTCGACCGTGGCTGCAACAAAAGCATGGTCACCGCTTTCAGCCGCAGCCACACCCATGCGGTAAGAACGCAAACCGTGAATTCGGGTCTTGATGTCGGCATCCATGAAAATACCTAGCCCCATCAAGGCTTTATTCACTTGGAGCAGCACCCAGGACTCATCCAGACTGTGCAAGTTGTCACTGTATTCAATCGTAATGTGGGGCATGTAGAAAGCCTGTGTATGTGACAAAACCGTGAAAGTTCATGGTTTTGTCTAGTATAAATTACCTACAAAACTGCTTGTCGTTCCAAAACCTTAACGCGACAATGTTCACATTGAGCGCTGTAACAGTGTTCAACCTCATGTCTCCTCTTCTCCGCAAGCGAGAAAGGTTAAGCCGACTTCTCAGGAAGTCGGCTTTTTTTTATCCTGCGTTTGTACTTTGGGCAATGTGAAACTCAATCAAACCGGCCAACACCTCAGGCTGGTCGTGATGAACCATGTGCCCGGCGTTGTCGACAAGCACGTGCTTCCAATTGGGTACGCAGTTAAAACGGGTACGAAACGCATCAAAATCAACAGGTTCACCGGCGCGGCTTAGCCACATGCCTGCCTCGGTCTGTTTGGCTTCCACATGCAACACCGGAGCCGCAATATTGCTCCAACAGGCTTGCGCCTCGGCCAACCTGTAACCAATCGGGTTCATGATTTTGTGCGCAGCATCGCCCAACAAGCTGTAGCCTTCGTTGTCCAACTTGCTCCAGAACTGCGCCAGGTACATGGCCTTTTCGTCGCTTAGCCTGTGGTTGGTTTTCTGCAAACGCTTGGCCACAGCTTCCAGGCTGTTGTAAGTGCGCAGTTCTTTGGGTGTTTTAATTTCATCGAGCCAATTGGAATAGCGCTTGGGTGCTTTCTCAGGCGGCGAATCGAGCATGCCAAAACCTTCCAGATTCACCACACTGCGAATGCGGTGTGGCCGCACACCGGCGTACATCATGGCGATGTTGCCACCCATGCTGTGGCCCACCAGGTTCGCGGGCTGCGTGGGCGAGAAGTGATCCAGCAAGGCATCCAGGTCGGCCAGGTAATCTGGAAACCAATAAGAGCGAATGCCGGGCGAACCATCGGCCACAGGCCAGTCGCTCAAACCAAAGCCCCGCCAGTCGGGGGCCACCACCCGATAATCCTGTTTCAGGGCATCCACCACAAACTGATAACTGGCGCCTACATCCATCCAGCCATGCACCATGACCAGCAAGGGCGCATCTTCAGGGCCCCAGCAATGCAAATGGGTGCGCAAACCGCGCAAGTCGACGAAACTGGATTCATGCTGTTTCAAAGGCTGGTAAATATTCACTGCTGGCTCACTTTGTTGTTTGTCAAAGTGTATGCGATCTACCCCAGTGCTGAATTTGACTCAGCCCTCTAAACGGGAAAGAAAAACTGTCGAATTCAATATTTCAACTTATCATTCATCAAAACTTAACAAAACCGGAGACCTGCATGCCCAAACTGGACGCCGCATTGATCGACGCATTGGGAGAACCCATGCCAGAACTGGAACAGCTCAGCGCTGCCAACCAAAAGAAGCTGGCCGCGGACCTGGCTGCCGCCCACCAAGCCCACGATGCTTTCTTAAAACAAAGCATGGACAACGCGCTGGAACACATTCCCCGCTTGTTGCGCGGCACCGTCAAAAAAATTCTGGGACTGTAAACCATGGACAGAAACACTGAACTGCGCCGCCTGGCGCAAGCACTGCACAAGTCTGCCGACGACCTGGCGTATCTGGACAAGCTCGACGCAGTGGCTTTGCAAAAACTACGCACCAATTTTCAAAACAGCCTGCTGAACAAGTTCGGCCCCGTGTTTGAACGCATTGCCGGTGCGGGCAAACTGGCACCCGACTCCATCAGTGCAACGCTGTGCACCAAGGTATTTGGCCCGGCCATTACGGCCAATATGTCGTACTTCACCCCCATGAGCAAAGCAGTCAGCTTGTGCAAACTGTTTGATGCCGACTTCATGGCCGAAGTGGCCCGCGAGCAAATTCCCGAACGTGCCGTCGACATGCTGGCAGAATTGCCCGTGGAGCAATTGAAGAAAGTAACCGCCAAACTGGTTGAACATGGCGACTTTCACGTACTGGGCGGGTTTACAGACTATATTCCCGAGAAAAAAGCCATCGAGATCATGGAAGTGATCAAAGACCCGGCTGCCAATCTGCACATTTCGTTTTATGCGCAACGCAAAGACCGCATTGCCAAGCTGGCGAACATGCTGAATGACCAGAAGCTGGTTGAACTGATTGCTGCAGCATTTGCAGACGAAAACCTGATGGTTGAGGTGGGCTTGATTACCGCCGAGATGGACGACAAGGCGCAGGTGCGCATGGCCAAACTGACTGACAAGGTGAACAAAACGTATCGGGGAATAGCCAAAGCCAAGGCAGAAGGCTTGGGATACGCAGACCGAATGAAGGCCTACTTCGCGGCGTGAAACCCAAAACCTATAACAATTGTAAACGAGGTGATTAAACCGCTGTAATCAGTTGATCACTGACTGCATGGCAAGACTACTCTGGGCCCAAACCTATTAGTCTTGCCCACCATGCCCTTTTCGAAAAATTTTGCCAGCCACAGCAACAAGCAATCCTCCTTGGGCTTGCTTCCTTGGCTGATTGGCGTGGCTCTCTGCGCTTGCGTACTCAGCCTGGTCCTGTTTAATTCCATTCAGGAACAAAGTGAGGCCCAACGCGTCAAGGCGGAGGTGCGCTACTCGCTGGACCACCACGCCAACAAGCTCGACAAGATTGTGGGCAAAGCCAGCGCCAATCTGCATTCAATCGAAGTGTTTGTGCGGCAAACCCCAGAGTTAAATCAAGCCAGTTTCGAGCAGTTTTCCTCGCTGTTGTCAGTCGAAAACCCGGCCATTCGCAGTCTGCAATACGCACCGAAAGGAATTCTTACATTCCTGACCAACCCTGCTTTGAACCAAAGTGCAATTGGCCTGAATCTTTACAAAGCCCCACTGACCGCGCCGTATCTTGAAGAGGCCGCATTAACAGGCAAAACCATCATGGAAGGACCGCGCGAACTGGTTCAAGGTGGTCATGCACTGATTCTTCGATACCCTGTTTACCGCCAACGCAACCCCGACAGCAATCGCGACTTGATGGGTTTTGCCGCAGTATTAATCGATTTTGAATACGTCAAACAAAAGGTAATTGAGCCACTGGAACAACAGGGGCTGATTGTACGTATTCAACAAAAAAGCCCCATGCATGCCAACTGGGTACCCATCCACGGCAACCCCGATTCCCAATTAATCGACCCTATCTCATCGACAGTTTTTTTTCCGTATGGCGAATGGTCCATTGAGGTGGCGCCAAAACAAGGGTGGAGCCCCACGGTTGGCATTCACCCGTTTCTTGTTCTGCTTGCAGTGATCACCATGGCCATTGTGGTCTGGATGTCCTTGCACGAATACCGCTCGCGCAAAGCCATGCAGGCTGCCTATGAATCGGCAAAAACGGCCAATGAATTAAAAGACAGACTGATTGCCAATGTGTCGCATGAAATACGGACTCCGCTGACCTCGATCAACAGCATTGCAATGATGCTGGATGCGCCAACGTACTCCACCGAAGTGCAAGACTTGGGCAAGGCCATTAAACAATCCAGTGAAGCAGTCAATGTGATTGTGAATGACCTTCTGGATCTGTCCAAAATTCGGCAGGGATACTTTCGACTCAACGACAGCAATTTTAAGCTGACCACCCTGATCGACAACACGGCAAACATGCTGCAACAGCAATGGCTTCAGAAACCAGGTGTAGAGCCGATTCTTCTCGAACCACCGTCCAGCCGAACCAGTTACCTGGGTGACAGAGGCCGAATTGAACAGGTGGTGCAGAACCTGATTTCCAATGCATTCAAGTTCACGATGTTTGGCAGTGTCACGGTACGATTCCAGGTTGTGACAGAAAGCCGGGAACGGGACCAACTTGTTGTCGAAGTATCCGACACAGGTGTGGGCATTCCTCAAAGCGACATTGAACGGATATTTGATGCGTTTTACCAAGTTGATTCATCACTTCAAAAGCGCTACAACGGCGCCGGGCTAGGCCTTGCAATCTGCCGACAAATTATCGAGGTGATGGGAGGAACCATACAGGTTCGCAGCAAACCCAATCTTGGCACCCAATTTGAGTTTCGCTTGCCACTTGCACACGGAGAGCTGAAGCAAGACCAAACAGATTCTGAGAACCATGCAGCCAACCGGATGTTGCTTCACGTGGGGGACATGGCTTTGGACCCGCAACTTGCGACAACACTTGAACCAGACTGGCAAGTCCGTTTTCTCCACCGCGACATCACCAGCGAAAAAGTTTTGCCCATACACGACAATGCCCGCGTATTGCTGGACATCCCCGAGCCGCTGGGTGCAGACAAAATGAACTGGCTAAGCCAGTTTCTGGACAGACAACAACATTTGGCCCAACACATCGTGTGGCTTGGCAAAGATTTGCCAGCGATCGCCCAGAAACACAATATTCGCCAGTTGATGAAACCGTTGACACGAAAACGTTTGAGCCGTGTCTATGAAAATGAGAGGGAAGAACAAACGTCTTTTCCTGAGCGAACAGGTGCGACACCACTGCGCCTGCTGTTGGCCGAGGACAACGCCTTGAATGCCAAGGTTTTCAAGAAACTGCTGGAAAATCGGGGTGTTGCGGTGACCTGCGTTTACAACGGGGCTGACGCCCTGGCTTTGCTCACCAGCGGAAACGCACATTTTGATGCTGTGCTGATGGATCTGCAAATGCCGGTCATGGACGGCCTGGAAGCAACACGACTGATCCGCCGGCATGAGGAACTGCAAGGGTTGCTGGTCTACGCGGTTTCAGGCCATGTCAGCAGCAGTATGAGAAACGAATGCCTCAACATTGGTTTCACCAATTTCATCACCAAGCCATTTGATCCGGACATGTTGATCGACGACATTCACGCCCGATTGAAAGAATCAGGCCGATCACATTGAGATGCAAAACATGAAACAATTTTCCGGGAACTGGGTTTACGCGGTTGTGGTGTGTGTGCTCGGCGCAGGCCTTAGCACTGCAATCGGCATTACCCTGCAAAACAATGCCCTTGAAAACCAGCGTATTGCTTTTGAACACTTGCTGGACAGGCGAACGGACGAACTTCAGCGAACCGTGAATGAATACAAGCTGAGCCTTTTGAACACCGCCACATTCATCACCGCCTTTGGCCAGGAAGAATTGACGCCATCGCGATTTAGCGACTACGTCACTGGCCTGAAACTAAAGCAAAACTTTCCAGGCGCACTTGGTCTGGGATTTGCCCGGAAAGTACCCCTTAAAGAGGAGCCCGCATTTCTTCGGGAAATGCAGGCAAAAGGACTGCAAGATTTTCAGATCCGGTTTATCAGCCCTTCTTCGCAAGACCGTTTCGTGATGCAGTACATTGAACCAGCCAAGGAAAACTACTCGGCACAGGGTCTCGATTTGGGCTCCGAAAACATTCGTCGAGAAAACTGCCTCAGTGCCTTTTCAAGAGCCGGACTGGCCGTATCAAAGCCCATCACCATGATTCAGAACGCCGATGTTGGGCGTATGGGGTTCACGATGCTGATGCCAGTGTTCAACAAGCCCATACCATCGAGTGATCTTGGTGTGCGCTACAAGGAATTGCTGGGTTGGGTGTCTTTTCCAATTTCAATCGACCGCTTCCTGAAACCCTGGATGGCACAGGAGCCCGATTTACAAGTGCGAATTTTCGTACTCGAAGAAGCCGACAAGCCGATGCTTTTTTTCGACAATGTTGAACCAAAAAATGTCTCCCTGTTTCCACACACAGCAGTAACGCGAGATGTACAACTGGGTAACCGCAGCTGGCGGCTGGAGTACTGGCCTGTAAATCCGGCAAAAAGCAGCGGACACAATCCAGTTTACCTAGCCTGGATTTTGCTCGGTATTTCACTCAGTGTTTTTGCTGCATTCAAACTGAAAAAGGCCATGGATACTCACGACACCCTGACCTTGCATCAACACATGGTAAACAACTCATCCGAAGCCCTGATTGCCGAGGACTCTCTTGGAAGAATTCTGGTGTGGAACCGGGCTGCAGAGGAGTTATTCGGACTGGACCGGGCCAGTGTTCTGTACGATCAAGAACAAAACCTGACAGTGCCGGAAGAACTGCGCTCCTCCGAAAAACGACTCCACCAACGCGCAGCGCTGGGGGAGACACTGAAAAACATTCAAACCCTGCGAACGAATGATTCTGCGCAGCGAATTCACCTGCGCATGAATTTGTCCCCGATCTACAGCCGGGATAAAAAGTTGATTGGTTTCAGCAAGTCATTCCGCGATGAGACTGAAGCGCGCATGCTCTGGAAAGACATGCACTCACTGGAAGAGCTGATCGCACACGCACCCGATGGCGTAATTACACTGGATGAATCACGCCGGATAAAACTGGCCAACCCGGCAGCCCTGTTGTTGTTGCAGGGAATGAATGTGAAATCAACCCTGACTGGACAGAAAATTACCGATTTGCTGGCGCCCAACGTGTTGGTTGAGTTTGAACAAGAAGTACTGCACCCCCTTTACAAGAACAGAAAGGTTGAGGTGTTGTTCAACTGGCCGGTTCCCGGGCACATTGAACAAACACCGCTGCTTTTCAGGGGATTTGTTTTGAACTACCCAGACCTTGGCGAATCGGTTTGGGCATTACGTTTCGAAAAAAGCAGCAAACCGTACACACAAGTTAATTAATTTATACAATTTAAATCAATAACTTATGAATATAGAAACACAACTCTAACTTTAACTATTGATTTTAAGTGCACAACTGTACACAATACTAATCATGCAAACAGAACACAGTTTGCAGGGTTAAAGCGAAAGCCCTGATTTCGCATCCAAAGTAAAAGGGATACCAAAATGAAAAACTTTATCGACTCCGTAGTTCGCACTCCTGGCATGTTGTTCATGGCAATGTTGACCACCGGCTTCACGATCAACGCTGGTGTTCAGTACCTCAACGGCACCAACCTTGAAGGCCCGAATTTGCTGGCCGCTGGTTGCCTGGTTGTAGGTCAGCTTGCCTTGGCAGTGGTTCACCAAATGCGCCGCTTCGGTCAGGACAACAAACTGACTTTGCAATAATGAGTTTGGTGATGACGCGGCAAGGGTTTTTGCTTTAAAGCACAGCAAGCAACCCTGCCGCCCTCGCCACAATCTCGATCTCCTCGCAATTCCTCTCCCCTCGCTGTCACAATCCAGTCTTAAATCTGTCAAACGCTGGCAACACTGCCGCAACACACTGCTCGCATTGATCACTCATCAAAGCAAAGCACATGCGCGTTTCAATTATTGGTAGTGGATATGTGGGCTTGGTTACAGCCGCCTGTTTGGCCGAAGTGGGCAACAAAATTCTGTGTTGCGACATTGACGAAGCCAAAATTGCCCAACTTAAAAACGGCCAAAGTCCGATTTACGAACCCGGTCTGGATGAACTGCTGGAACGCAATATTCGCGAGCAACGCCTCGATTTCACCACCCGAATTGAAGACGCGGTGAACCATGCCGAGCTGATTTTCATTTGTGTGGGCACGCCGCCCCGCGAAGACGGCAGCGCTGACCTGCGCCATGTGCACAAAGTGGCCCAGCAAATTGCCACGCACATGAATGGCTTTAAGGTGATCATCAACAAATCGACTGTGCCTGTGGGCACTGGCGAGCGAGTGGCCGATGAAGTGCGCCGCGTGCTGGTGCAACGCAATGCCTTGCACGCCTTCACCGTGGTGTCGAACCCTGAATTCTTGAAAGAAGGCGCAGCGATTGACGATTTCCTGCGCCCTGACCGCATTGTACTGGGCACCGACAGCACCCCCGCAGGGCAACGCGCCTTGCGCATGATGAAGTCGCTGTATGCCCCCTTCCAGCGCCACCACGAACGCCTGATGTGCATGGATGTTCGCTCTGCTGAATTGACCAAATACGCCGCCAACGCCATGCTGGCCACCCGCATCAGCTTCATGAACGAACTGGCCAACCTCGCCGAGAAAATTGGTGCTGACATTGAACAGGTGCGCGCGGGCATCGGCTCGGATCCCCGCATTGGCTTCTCTTTTCTGTACGCAGGCTGCGGCTACGGAGGTTCGTGCTTCCCCAAAGACGTGCGCGCCCTGATCCAGACCGGCGAAGAAGCAGGCGAGAACCTGTCCATTTTGCGGGCTGTCAACCACAGCAACCAGCGTCAAAAACGTGTGCTGGTTGAAAAAATCATTCAGCGCTTCGGTGAAGACCTCAGCAACATGACTTTTGCCATGTGGGGGCTGGCCTTCAAGCCGGAAACCGATGACATGCGTGAGGCCAGCAGCCGCACCATCGCGGCCGAACTGGTGCTGCGTGGTGCCAAAGTTCAGGCCTTTGACCCAGTGGCCAATGAAACTGCGCGCCGCGCCATGGAAGAAGACCTGGCCGCATTCCGGCAAGACGGCCCCTTGCTGGGCGAATTCGAAATTGCGAAAACCCAGGAAGAAACCCTGTTCAATGCGGATGCCCTGATAGTGTGTACCGAGTGGCGCATGTTCAAGAGCCCAGACTTTTTAATGTTGAGCCGCACGCTTCGCCAAAAGGCGGTTTTCGACGGTAGAAACCTGTATGACCCCGCACTGCTGGCGGATTATGGCCTGATTTACGAAGGCATTGGCCGCAGGGCTGAGCCAGCGGATCAGGGTTTATCGGTAGAACAAATGCGCTTGGCGTCTTAAAATTTAACGCCTTTGCCTTTATCATTGCGCAAGAGACAGAACACACCATCATCCACCCAGGACGAGCGCAATGATCAAGGTAGCCATCAGCGGCACGGGGCTTTTCGTGCCCAGCCAAACCATCACCAACGATGAATTGGTGGAGTCATTCAATGCCTATGTGGCGAAGTTCAATGCCGAACACGCTTCCGAGATTGCCAGCGGCGAACTTGAACCACTGCAGCCTTCCAATTCAGCGTTTATCGAAAGCGCTTCGGGCATCAAGCAGCGCTACGTGATGGAAAAGGAAGGCATTCTGAACCCGGACCGCCTTCACCCCTACTTCAAGGAACGCCCGAATTCTGAGCTGTCCATGATGGCGGAAATTGCCGTGGACGCAGGCCGCAAAGCCATGGAAGATGCAGGGCTTGTTGCTGCAGACATTGACGCCGTGATTTGCTCAGCATCAAACATGCAACGCGCCTACCCGGCCATGGCCATTGAAATTCAGGAAGCCTTGGGCATTGAAGGTTTTGGCTACGACATGAATGTGGCTTGTTCTTCCGCCACCTTCGGGATTGAGCAGGCGGTGAACGCCGTGCGCAGCGGCACAGCCCGCGCGGTGTTGATGGTGAACCCGGAAATTACCTCGGGCCACCAGGCCTGGCTGGACCGCGATTGTCACTTTATCTTTGGTGATGTGTGCACCGCTGTAATCGTACAGCGCCTTGAGGATGCCAAACCGGG
Source organism: Limnobacter sp. UBA7229 (assembly GCF_002473065.1). Classification (NCBI taxonomy): domain Bacteria; kingdom Pseudomonadati; phylum Pseudomonadota; class Betaproteobacteria; order Burkholderiales; family Burkholderiaceae; genus Limnobacter; species Limnobacter sp. UBA7229. Next base: position 57,844 of record NZ_DKTN01000024.1, read on the forward strand.
CAGCTGGGAAGTACTGGGCACCAAGTTGGCCACCAAGTTCTCGAACAACATTCGCAACAACTTTGGCTTTTTGAACCGTTCGGAGGACGCAGACCGCGACGGTCGCGACAAACTGTTCATGCAGGAAGGCCGCAAGGTGTTCAAGGAAGTCTGCCCCATGGCTGCAGAGCACATGAGCACCCATTTGCAAAGCCTGGGTTTGAGTTCCGCGACCGACGTTCGCCGCTATTGGCTGCACCAGGCCAACCTGGCCATGAACCAGCTCATTGCCAAAAAACTGCTGGGCAGCAGCGAGTTCACGGCCGACAAAGCACCTGTCATTCTCGATGAATTTGCCAACACCGCTTCAGCCGGTTCAGTGATCGCCTTTCACCGCCACAAAGATGATTTGGGCAGCGGCGATGTGGGCGTGATCTGCTCGTTCGGCGCGGGTTATTCAATTGGCAGCGTGGTGGTTCGGAAGACCTGAACGCCAGTTGGCTTGCTCGACTGTTTTGGGCTGCTGCTGAAATGTGAAAGCGCGTTGACGTAGATTAAGCTGCTAGCTTGCTCAGGTGCATACCCTCTCGCGCCAGAAAACCTGTGTTCCCTTTTTGAAATTCACCCTGACTCACCTCGCTCGGCAAAAAAGCGGGCCGAGTCTCGGTGTCGGCCTGTGGTCGACCGTGGCGGGTGAATTCAAACGGGCAGGTTTTCTTGATCGGCGCTGCGAGGGCATTGCAATCTGAGCAAGCGAACTACAGCGCTGGCGACTTGCGAGCCGGCTGCCTTGGTTCAGACAAGGCTTGGGTATTGCTCTGGCTGGCCGGCTTTGCAGGGCTTCCCGGCGGCTTCGCAGCGCGGGGCGACCTGCAAGGTCGATGCGAAGACGCTCTAGCGTTTCGCATGCCCCAAGCCAGAAGCAACAAGCCGGATCAAGAAGCCTTGCTTAGGCCACCCAGAGCAATACCCAAGCATCGCCAAGAACCTTGCAATTCAAGCGCCGTACGTCTTATCCAGATACCGCAGAATATCGTTCGACTCGTACATCGCCACACCCGTGTTCGGATCGATCAAATAAGGCACCTGCACCTTGCCAGTGTTCTCCGACAACCAAGCCCGGTTGCGCGTGGTGCCTTGTGGCGCCTTAAACAGCTTGTCGCGGAAAACAGGGGGACCCATGTCCGTCATGGCGCCCTTGGGCGTGTTCTTCAGCAGATATGGAATTTCCAGTTCGCACAAACGCGCACGCACAGGCTTGGAGTATGGGCTGCTCTCAAAGCTGTAAAGCACCAAGGGTTCAGCGGGTGCTTTTGATGGTCGAGCTTTCATACCCTGAAAGCCACCAACACGATATTGGAAAGAACTCGCCAGCATCGATGAACCCACCGCCACTTTGCGCCCAAAGCCTTGTTGGCTTTTCAGTTTACTGTTGTAGGTTTTGGCCAGGTAATCGATGATGTCGGCGGATTCATTCATCACCACGCCTGTGTTGTCATCCACAAGCATTGGAAACTTGGTGCCAGGCAACAATTTGCGGGCCTCGTCGCGAAAACGCTTGCCACCTGCGGGGCAAGGCAAAATCATCACATCCAAGTCCATTTCGCAGAGCGCTTCCCGCACCAGTCTGCAAAACGGGCTGATTTCGATGTCATAGAGTTTCAACACTTTTTCGGGAGTTTTGCGGGCACGGGCGGTAATACCTGTGCCGCGCCAGCCGCGTGCCGTGCCTGCCAGCAAGTTGAAAATTGCGTCGATGTTGGTGTTCATGGCTTGCCTCTGTCCTGTAATTATTCGAAATTGTCGTTATTTTGTGCGCGAACGTGTCCGCAGTGTAGACGAATCCCCCTAGCCCGCCGCATTGCTTGTTACTATTTTTTCAAACACACCTGCACCGGAGAAGAAACTTGAAAAAACTGCTGCTGATCAACGGTCCCAACCTGAACCTGTTGGGCACGCGCGAGCCAGGTATTTATGGACACATGACCCTGGCTGACATTGAAAAGGCCTTGAAGAACATTGCATTCACCGACGGTTTCGAATTGATGACTTTTCAAAGCAACCACGAAGGTGCCTTGATTGACCGTATTCACAAGGCAAAAACCGAAGATGTCGCGGGCATTGTGATCAACCCGGCCGGTTACACCCACACCAGCGTAGCGCTGCGCGATGCACTGGCGGGTGTGGCAATTCCGTTCATTGAAGTGCACCTGTCCAACATTTACAAACGCGAGAGCTTTCGCCACAACAGCTATTTTTCAGACCTGGCTGAAGGCGTCATTTGCGGGCTGGGCTGGCAAGGGTATGTGTACGCCTTGCGGCAACTGGCCTCGAAGTAAACAAAGCGGGGGCATGGTGATTTTCGGTTCAATTTTGTAAAGATCAGTTAACAGCTGAACAAACAGCCCGAGACTGTGGTCTGATGGGCACTTAACAAGAAAAACGACACCATGAAGCACCACCTCAAACCCCTGTTGCCCTTTGTCTTGGCCTTATCGCTGGGGGCTTGCACCACTGTTGAGTCCAGAAAGCCAGAAATCGACAGCCGGTTTGAAAATGCAACTTTCAAACCCTTGGTCAGCCCGAACGCAGTGCAGGCACCTGCTGACTGGTGGACGGGTTTTTCCAGCGAACAACTCAACACACTGATGCAACAGTCACAGGCCGACAATCTGAGCCTGGAAGCCACAGAGGCCCGCCTGCGTGCAGCGCAGGCCAGCCTGGAGGCGGCACAGGCCAGTTTTTTCCCCTCGCTTACCCTGAATGCAGGCCGACAGGAAAATACAGTGAAAGGCACCAGCATTCAAGGACAGGCCACCAACAACCGCGGACTGTTTACCTCGGCCTCGTTTGTGGCCAGTTATGAAATCGATTTGTGGTCACGGGTTCGCAACACAGCCAAGGCCTCTGAATTGCAGCTTCAAGCGACGCGCTACGAACTGGATGCCGCCCGTATCAGCATAGCGGGTCAACTTGCCACCACTTGGTCCCAATGGGTGGCGGCTGACCAAACCGTGCGGCTGTTCGAGACGGAACTGGAAAGTTTTCAGACCAACCTGAAGTTGGTTGAATTGCGATTTCGCCAAGGTGGTGCAGTTGCCTCCGATGTATTGCAGCAAAGGCAATTGGTTGAATCGGCCCAAGGCAACCTGGCCCAGGCCCGATCCAATCGAGATGTACTGCTCAATAGCCTGGCGCTGCTGGTGGGCCAGCCTCCGAATAAAATCAGCCTGAACAGTGAGAACCTGCCTACCCTGCCCGCTTTGCCCGCCACAGGCTTTCCCGCTGAACTGCTGAATCGCCGCCCCGATGTACAACAGGCATGGGCACAGGTGCTGGCAACCGACCGCAGCGTGGCTGCCGCCATCGCCAACCGATTTCCGCAACTCAGCCTACGTGCAAGCTTTAGTGATCAAACCCGAGATTCCGACTTGCTGTTTGACAACTGGGTGCGCAATTTGAGCGTGAACCTGGTTGCGCCACTTTTCGACGGTGGCGCACGCTCCGCGGAAGTGGAACGCCAGCGCGCCTTGCTTGATCAGGCCGTGGCGCAATATCAGGACGCAGCCATCAATGCACTGGCCGATGTGGACAATGCACTGATTCAGGAAACCCGCCAAGGCGAGGCTGTAGAAAGTTTTCAACGGCAACTTGAACTGGCTGAGCTCAGTTTGAAGCGACTTTTTGCAGGCTACCGCAATGGCACAGTCGACTACCTGGCCATTCTGGATGCACAACAAAGCACCAGCCAGTTAAGGCGTAACCTGGTGAATGCACAACAACAATTGGTGGGCTTTCGGATTGCCCTTTACAGGGCGCTGTCCGGCAGCATTCCACAACCTACAGCAGCAGAGCAGTCATGAGCGATCAATCTTTTTTCAAACGCAAATGGGTACAAATTGGCCTGGCCATTGGGGTCGTTGCCCTGGGTGTTATCGGTTCTGAAGTGCTGGTGGCCACAGCCCCTACAGCCAGCCGCAAACCGCCAGAAAAAGTCGCACGGTTGGTGACAACAGAGCCAGTCAAGGCCGGCGATTACACCGTCAGCTTGCTGGGCTATGGCGTGGTTGAGCCTGAGCAGCAAATTACCTTGCAAGCGCGGGTGAGCGGTACAGTACAAAGCATTGGTCCGAAGTTTGTACCAGGTGCTTCGTTCAAAAAAGGCGAGGTGTTGGTACAACTGGACAACACCGATTACCGCATTGAGTTGCAAACCGCGCAAGCCGCATTGGCGCAAGCGCAATCTACGCTCACCTCGGAATTGGGTAACCAGGTAGTGGCCCAATCCGATTTCGAATTGCTCGGTTTGAATGTGGATGAACGCGAACGTGCCCTGATATTGCGCAAACCGCAACTGGAAGCTGCCAAGGCCACTGTGCAGTCCGCGCAAGCAGGTGTTGAGCGCGCGAAGGTGAACCTGGAGCGCACCATTTTGCGGGCACCATTCGATGGTGTTGTGGTAAGTCGTGAAGCAAGCGTAGGCGCGCAAGTGAGTGCCACCACGGCTCTTGGCGTGCTTGCCAGCAGCGAAGCCTACTGGATCAGCGTGGCCGTGCCGCAAGCTGATTTGAAATGGATCAAATTTCCTGAAGGGAAACAGGCAGGCTCCACGGTGTGTGTCAGCGATGCCAGCAGTAGTGAGCAGGGCTGCCACAAAGGTACAGTGCTGAACCTGCAAACCAGTGTTCAAGACAATGGTCGGCAAGCCCAAGTGTTGGTCGAAGTACCCCGGAACAACAACAAAAACCTGCAACCTTTGTTGCTGGCCCAGTATGTGAAAGTGCGCTTTGACGGCATTGAACTGAGGAATGTATTCAAACTGGCGCCCTCGTCTGTGCATGACAACACAGTGTGGGTCAACGACAACGGTGAACTCGATATTCGCCCCGTCAACATCGCCTTTCGTTCCGCCGAGTATGTGTTGATTGATCGCGGCTTGAACAATGGCGAAAGTATTGTGACTTCCAACCTGGGGTCACCTGTGAACCGCATGGCCATTCGAACGAACGAGCCCCCCAATAACGCAACCACTCCCGCACCTGCTGCGGTCAAACCATGAATGCCGCAAGCCGTCGCCGGGTAGACCGTTCAGGCCCATTGGCCTGGATGACCAAAAACACTGTGGCGGCCAACATTCTAATGTGGGTGTGCCTGATCGGTGGCGTGTTCGGATTCATGAACATGACCAAGGAGGTGTTTCCCGAATTCGAACTGGACCTGGTCACCGTGTCTGTTGCTTACCCAGGTGCAAGCCCAGAGGATGTTGAGCAAGGTATTGTGCTGGCCGTTGAAGAGGCCATTTCAAGCATTGAAGGCATTGTTGAAGTCAACTCCACCGCCAACGAAGGCGCGGCCAGTGTGGTAATTGAAATTGACGAATCGGAAGACGCTCAAGCTGTTTACGACCGAATCAAACAAGAGGTTGACCGAATCACCACCTTCCCTGGTGATGCCGAAGTGCCCAATGTCTCGCTGACAGCACGCAAACGTGGCGTGGTCACTTTGGTAGTACACGGTGACACCGATGAACTGTCGCTGCGCAATTTGGCTGAAGAAGTACGTGATGGTTTGCTGCAAAACCCGGGCATCACTCAGGTTGATCTCACCGAAATTCGCGAACAGGAAATTCATGTTGAAGTACCCGAGGCCAGGCTAAATGCCTATGGTTTGACGCTACAAGGCATTGCCGACAATATTCGGGCCAATGTCATTGAAGTATCCGGCGGAAGTATTTCAACCCAAAGCGGCGAAATACTGTTGCGTGTTTCCGAGCGGCGTGATTTCGCCAATGAGTTTGCAGCGCTGCCGATCGTGTCGCCAGTCAGCGGTACCCCCTTGAAACTGGGTGACATTGCCACGGTGCGAGATGGCTTTCAGGACATCGACAAATACGCCACCTTCAATGGCAAACCATCGATTGAAATTTCAGTATCACGCATCGGTGAACAAACTCCCATCGGAATTTCCGAGGCCACACAGGAGGCGCTGGAACGTATTCGCCCTTTAATGCCCGAGGGCATTGAAATTTCCGTGGTCAGCGATCGCTCAGACACCTACAAACAACGACAGGAACTGCTGGCCAAAAATGCAGTGATGGGTTTGATACTGGTGATGGTGTTGCTCACCATTTTCCTGGACTGGAAGCTGGCCTTCTGGATCAGCATGGGAATTCCCACCGCGTTTCTCGGTGCCATGTTGATACTGCCCCTGTTCGGCGTCACCTTTAACATGATCTCGATGTTCGCCTTCATTATTGCGCTGGGCATTGTGGTGGACGACGCGATTGTTGCGGGCGAAAATATTTACGAATACCGGCAACAAGGCATGAGCATGTTGGACGCCTCTATTCAAGGCGCACGCGATGTGGCCATGCCAGTCACCTTCAGTATCCTGACCAATATTGCAGCCTTTGCACCCTTGCTGTTTGTACCAGGCTTTCTGGGAAAAATATGGGGTGTAATTCCGCTGGTGGTGTGCACGGTGTTTGTGGTGTCGCTGATGGAAGCGATTTTCATTTTGCCAGCCCACTTGGCACACAGCAAGGAAGCCAAAGGAAAGTTTCACAACTGGCAACAAAAGTTTTCCAAGGGGTTCAGCCTGTTTATTGAACGCCGCTATACCCCGATTGTTCAAAAGTGTGTGGAATACCGTTACTTGTCCATGGGTGTTGGCATTGCACTGATGGTGCTGGTGATCAGTTGGCCTGTCAGTGGTCGCATGGGTTTCGAGCTGTTTCCACAAGTGGAAGCAGATCAGTCTGAGGTGAGGGCGCAATTGCCGCTGGGCAGCACCAATGAACAAGTCAACCTGGTGCGTGACCGCATTGTGGCCAGCGCCCTGAAAACCGTTGAGGCCACGGGTGGCGAGCAACAAAGCACCGGCATTTATGCCAGCGTGAATGAGAACAACATTACTGTTCGCACTTACCTGACCCCGCCCGATGTGCGCCCAGTACCCACCGCTGAATTTACCGACCAGTGGCGGCTGGACGTAGGCAACATTCCCGGCGTGGAAACCATACGTTTTGCGGCCGACTCGGGTGGCCCTGGCAGTGGTCCTGCCTTCACGGTGCAGTTAAGCCACCGCAATGTAGACACCCTGCGCCAAGCCAGCGAGGCACTGGCGCGAGAGCTGGCCAACTACCCCATGGTGTCTGAAATTGACGATGGCTTTCAAAACGGCAAGGAACAATTCAGCTTTACCTTGAAAGAGGAAGCGCGACGTCTGGGACTAAGCTCCAACGAAATTGGTCGACAAGTGCGCGCTGCATTTTTTGGTTCGGAAGCCTTGCGCCAGCAACGTGGCCGCAATGAGGTGAAGGTGTTGGTGATGCGCCCCGAAACAGAACGTTCAGCGCAGACCGATGTGCGCGACTTGATGATTCGTACACCGCAAGGTAGCTTGGTTCCCCTTCACTCTCTGGTGAACTTCGACGACACGCGCGCCGTGGCCAACATCACACGAAGGGACGGCCGACGAACCATTTCAGTGACGGCCAACGTCAACCCACGCAACCAGGCACAACAAGTACAAAATGCCACAGTGCAAGACCTGATGCCAAAATTGATGGCCGACTATCCCGGTTTAAGCTACAGCTTTGCGGGTCGCCAGCAAGACTTTTCTGAGGCTTTGGGAGGGCTGGGCAAGGGTTTTATGGTGGCCTTGCTCATGATCTACGTATTGTTGGCGATTCCGTTCAAAAGCTATCTGCAACCCTTCATCGTGATGCTGGCCATTCCATTTGGTATTTTTGGGGCCATAGTTGGTCACTTGATGATGGGCTACAGCATTAGTATTGTGTCCATGATGGGTATTCTTGCCCTGGCGGGTGTGGTGGTGAACGACTCACTGGTGATGGTGGACCACGCCAATGAAAAGGTACGCGAAGGCATGAGCCCTTACGAGGCGATTTGTACCTCTGGCGTGCGACGTTTCAGGCCGATCATGTTGACCACCATTTCCACATTCGGCGGCTTGGCCCCCATGATCTTCGAAACCTCTCGCCAGGCAAAATTCATGATCCCGATGGCCATTTCACTGGGGTACGGCATTTTGTTTGCCACAGCCATTACACTGTTGTTGGTGCCTTGCCTGTATCTGATGATCGATGACCTTCGACGTTTAATGGGTACCAGCCCCGGGCTTGAGCCTGATGAAATTGACTTGACGAAACTGGAAGAAACCCGCACCGCATGAATTCAGGTTTGGACACCACCGAATTTTTAACCACCAAAGAAGTGGCCGAACTGTTGCGCATCAAAGAGCGCAAGTTGTACGACTTGGTAAGTGCGCAAGAAATTCCCTGCGTGAAGGCCACTGGCAAACTGCTGTTTCCAAAAGCGGAGCTGATGCACTGGATACGCACCGGTGAATTTTTATCCGAAAGCAAAAGCACTGCACGATTGAATGTGCTGGCGGGTAGCCATGATCCGCTTTTGGAATGGGCGATTCGTGAATCGGGTTGCGGGTTGGCCATGCAATTTGATGGCAGCCTGAGCGGACTTGATGTGTTTGAGAACCATGGTGCAGTCGCCACTGGCTTGCACGTGCTCAATGTCAACACCAACCCCACCGCCTGGAATACACATGCGGTGCAAACCCGTTTCGCAACAAGCAATGTGGTGTTGGTGCATTGGGCCATGCGGCAACAGGGTTTGATTGTGCCCCACGGGAATCCCAAGCAAATAAACAGTGTGGCTGACCTGCCAGCGTTAAAAATTGCCACTCGCCAGGCTGGCGCAGGCGGCATGATTTTGTTTGAACACCTGCTGCATACTCACGGCCTTGATTTGGCAGCGCTGAATGTTTCTGAAACCTGCCGAACCGAGAATGACACCATTGCTGCTGTGGCCAGCGGAAAAGCAGATGCAGCGCCGGGATTGCAAGCCTTGGCCTTGCAGTTCGGGCTTGGATTTGTGCCCACGCAACAAGAAAATTTTGATTTGATGGTGTGCCGCAAAGCGTGGTTTGAACCACCTTTTCAAAAGCTGATTCAGTTCACCAGCAGTAGTACATTCAAGAAAAAAGCGCAGCAATTTGAAGGTTACAACACCACGGCACTGGGCACCGTGGTGTGGAATTCTTAAGGCTTGTTTGCGTGCTCATTTAGGTGCATTGGGGAAGAACAGAGAATCTCCGTTCTTCTTGTAAGCCGCGATCGTGGCTTGCCCTTTGGGTGACACCAGCCAATTTACGAAAGTATTGCCCAGGTCGGTTTTCACGTTAGGGCACTTGGCCGGGTTCACTGCAATCACACCGTACTGATTGAACAAGGTAGGGTCACCTTCCACCGCAATCTTGAAATTGCCTTTGTTGCCAAAGGCAATCCAGCTGGCGCGATCGGCCAACACATACGCACCCATGCCCACACCGGTATTCAGGGTAGCGCCCATGCCCGAGCCTGTTTCCCGATACCACTTGCCGCTGGCGGCTTTGACATCCACATTGGCCGCCTTCCACAACTGCTGTTCTTTTTTGTGGGTACCACTGTCGTCACCGCGTGAAGCAAACAAAGCCTCTTTATCCGCAATGGCTTTGAACGATTTCACCACATCTTTGCTGCCCGCCACACCGGCTGGGTCGTTGCCAGGCCCCACAACCACAAAGTCGTTGTACATCACGTCAAGGCGCTTCACGCCATAACCATCTGCCACAAATTTTTCTTCGGCGGCTTTGGCATGTACCAGCACCACATCGCCATCGCAATTTTGAGCATTCTTCAAAGCCTGCCCTGTGCCCACAGCCACCACGCGAACTTCAATTCCCGTTTCCGCTTTAAATGCGGGCAACAGGTGATCAAACAGCCCGGAGTTTTGGGTGGATGTGGTGGATTGAACAATAATGAATTTGTCGGCAGCATGTGCTTGTGCAAACAGGCCAGTGGCCAACAGTGCTGTAACCAATCGAATTTTTTTAGTCATGGTATCTCCTCGTTTAAATCAACAACTCACCCGCAAGGTAGGCTTTCGCCTCACGGCTGGCAGGTGTTTTCAAAAACTCGTGGGTGGCTTGGATGGCGTGAACCCTGCCCTTGTGAACAAACATCACTTCATCGGAAAGCCGTGCAGCCTGGCCTTGATCGTGGGTCACCACAATCACTTTCACGCCACACTGGCTGGCACGCAGCACAATGTTTTCAATCAATGCTGTGGCTTGGGGATCAAGGCTGGCACTGGGTTCATCCAGAATCAGCAAACCAGGTTTTGCCGCCAAAGCGCGCAGCAATGTCAGGCGTTGCTGTTCCCCGCCTGACAGTTTTCTGGCCGGAGATTTTGCGAGGTGCTGCATGCCACCCAACTCGAGTAGGGCATCCGCGCGGAAAGGCCGTTGGCCTCGCTCCACGCCTGCGATGGCCAGTGCATGCAACAGGTTGTCTTGCACACTGCGGCGCAGCAATACCGGGCGCTGGAATACAAAACCAATTTGATCGCGGGGAACTCGACTCAGTGTGTTGAAACGGACAGAACCCTGCTCAGGCATCAGCAAGCCCGCCAGTAATCGCAAAATAAGACTTTTGCCAGCGCCATTGGGCCCCATGATCGCGGTAATGCCTTGCGCGCCAATTTCAAGAGTCAAATTGCTGAATATGTGATGCTTGCCGAATGACAGATGAACGCCGTCAAACTGAATTGGCAGGTGCTCTGAAAACGGTTTCGAAGGGGCAAGCAAGGCCAGGTCGCTGTTCATCTTAAGCATAAGCCCTCTTTTGTGCGCTGTTTTTCAGCAAGAAAAGGCCCGCGTTAATCAGGATGGACAGCACGATCAGAATAATCCCCAAGCCCAGTGCCAGCGCCAGTTCACCTTTCGAGGTTTCCAGAGCAATGGTCGTGGTCATGACCCGGGTTACATTGGCAATGTTGCCGCCCACGATAATCACTGCGCCCACCTCCGCCAAGGCGCGACCCAACCCGGCCAATGCGCTGGTCAGCAGCGAATAACGGGCATCTACAATCAAAGTGCAAATGGTTTGAATGCGACTGGCATTCATGGCGCGCAGCATTTCATCGTATTCGCTGTACAAGTCTTCAATCACTTGCCGGGCCAGTGCTGCCACAATTGGGGTGACCAGCACCACCTGCGCGATCACCATGGCTGTGGGGGTGTACAGCAATTGAAGAAAGCCCAGAGGGCCGGCCGCAGACAAAAACAGATAAATCACCAAGCCCACCACCACGGGCGGCAAACCCATGAGGGAATTCAAAAACACCACCAAGAGCATTCGCCCAGGAAACCGGCCAATTGCCAAAGCGGCACCGATCGGAAAACCCAGCAAGCATGCGATGGAAACGGCCGTGAACGTGACCTGTAGCGACAAGGCAATGATGTCGATCAAAGTGGGGTCAGCTTGCCCAATCAGGGTAAAGGCTTGAACAAAGGCTAGAGAGAAGTCTTGCATTTATATGCATTTTTTACGGAATAAATGCAGTGTAATGCGAAAATGCGCGTGATGTCATTGGTAGTAACACCAGCGGGGAGAAAAAAGGCAGAGGACGAATGGTCCGAATCCGGGAATGCCCCCTGCCGAAACCAGCTGATCCGATGCTAGTCAGATCAGCCAGTGCTTGGTCAATTCAGGTTTACTGCAACAGGCTCAGTACGTTGTTGGGCAACTGGTTGGCCTGGGCGAGCATGGCGGTACCGGCCTGCTGCAGAATCTGCGAGCGGGTCAGGTTGGCCGTTTCCTTGGCAAAGTCAGCATCCATGATTCGTCCACGGGCGGCCTGCAGGTTGGTGCTGGACACATCGGCAAAGGCAGCCACCTGTTCCAGTCGGCTTTGGCCCGCACCCACCACAGCACGAATACCGGTGATGGCGTCGATCGAGGCATCCAGAGTGTCGATGGCCGTGGTGGCGTTGGCCACATCGGTAATGGCGCCCAGGTTGGTCTGAATGTCGGCTGCACCGTTGGTCATGATGGTGGTCAGGTCGTTGCCCGTGCTCAAGCCATCGTCAGTCAGGTTCAGCTCCAGGGTGTCGGAAACGGCGTTGCCGGTGCCCACCTGGAAGCTTAATGTTTGGTTGGCGGCATCAAACAGGTTGTTGCCGTTGAATGTGCTGCCAGTCACGATACGGTCCACCTCGTTGGCCAGTTCCGTGTACTCACGGTTCAGGTTCACACGGTCGGTGGGGTTCAAGGTGCCGTTTTTGGCTTGAACAGCCAACTCACGCATACGCTGCAGGTTGTCGCTGATCTTGCCCATGGCGCCGTCGGCCACTTGCAACAGTGAAATGCCGTCGTTGGCGTTGCGGCCTGCCACATCAAAGCCACGGATTTGCGCTTGCATGCGCTCG
>NZ_DKTN01000020.1:0-162177 GCF_002473065.1 Limnobacter sp. UBA7229
AACCTGTTGATCCCTTGCTGAGCCTTGCGATGCCTGAGACCGGCCCTCCTAAACTGCGGGTCGGGTCCGTTCTCTGTCACCCATACTGGGCGACACCGGCCCTGCTCGGCACGCAAGGGCAGGTTTTCTTGAAGGCGAGGCGATCGAAACACCGCCGCCGACTGGGGAGCTGAACTTGCAATGGGTCACACGATGACCAGTCAGAAAACTTGCCGGCTTGGCGCGCAGAGACTAACGATCGCGCCCTGGCGCGAAAGCCAAGACCCGACCGTTACTTTTGGAGGGCTTGGCTTAGTACAGGATCAAGCCGACAAGCCGAAATGCCAAGTTTTCGGGCAGCGGTGACCCTGCAAGCTCAGCTCTCAACAAACCAGTCCAGTCCGACACAACTAACCCATGCCGAGTTGAGCAAATAACCGCAACGAACGGCGACCCTTCAAGCTCAGTTCCCAATAAACCAGTCCAGTGCAACACAGGCAACCCATGCCAGGTTGGCAAGAAACAGCCGCGACGAGCCGTCAAGGCAACAAAGCCTCGATCTGATTTTGTATCCAGGGTTTCACTGATTGAAGCCAATTTGACTGCAGTGGGTCAACCACTTCTTTGTTGGACGTTGAACGCAGCCAGGTAATTTGCCGTTTGGCCAATTGGCGTGTAGCAGCAACACCCCGGTCTATCATTTCCTGCCGAGTGCAATGGCCGTGCAAATGCTCCCACACTTGCCTGTACCCCACACAACGCATCGAAGGCATGCTGTCATCCAATACGTAATTGTGACGAAGCTCAATGACCTCCTCAACAAGGCCCTGCTCCAGCATGTTCAGAAAACGCGACTCAATGCGCTTGTGCAATACAGACCGGTCAGAGGGTTCGATAGCCAGGGTGGGAATTTGCAAATCGGCCTGCTGATCCCGCTGATGAAAGCTTGAAAGTGGCTGGCCGGTAATTTGAAAAACCTCCAGTGCGCGCTGCAAACGCTGGGAGTCATTGGGCTTTAAGCGCTGGGCTGTAACGGGGTCTACTTCGGCAAGGCGGGCGTGAATGGCGGGCCAGCCCTGCTCCAGGGCCTGTTGTTCTATGGCTTGGCGAATTTCAGCATTGGCGGCAGGAAGGTCGTCCATGCCGCTGACCAGTGTTTTGTAATACATCATTGTGCCGCCCAAAATAACAGGCACTTTGCCTCGCGCACGGATATCCGCAATAAGTGCGTGGCATTGAACAACAAATTCAGCGGCGCTAAAAGTGTCGCTTGGCGTGATGATATCGATCAGGTGGTGCGGCACCAAAGCCAGTTCTTGCGGGGTGGGTTTGGCAGTGCCGATGTTCATGTCCCGAAACACCAGTGCCGAGTCGAGGCTGATAATTTCTATCGGGAACCCCTGATCAGCCATCCACAAGCCCAAGGCAGACTTGCCGGATGCCGTGGGCCCAAGTACAGCCAGGGCGGGAATAGCGCCAATGCTCACGTGATTCACGCCCCCCCCTTGCTCTATTGGCCGCGCAAAAACCACTTGTCCATTTCAGACAAACTGAAATGACGCCATGTGGGCCTGCCATGGTTGCATTGATCCGACCGTTCGGTGCGCTCCATGGAACGCAACAGCGCATTCATTTCAGTAACGGTGAGCTTTCTGTTTGCACGCACTGCGGTGTGGCAGGCCAAGCCAGCAAGCCATTCATTGCGCTGGCGTTCAAGCACATGCGCCACGCCGTACTGGTGCAAGTCTTCAAGCCACTGTTGCAGCAATGCAGACAAATCCTGACCCGCCAACATGGTGGGCACGGCGCGCACCGCGATTTCCTGAGTTGAAATGAGACTCAAGCGAAAACCCAGTTTTTCCCAAAGGTGCTGACCATTGTCGACTTCACTGGCCAGGCGCGGATCAATTTGCACCAACAAGGGCACCAATAACTCTTGAGAAGAAATGGTTTGCTGATTGTCCAGCGCATTCTTGAACTGCTCATAGAGCACACGCTCATGGGCTGCATGCATATCGACCACCACCATGCCATCGGGACGCAAAGCGAGAATGTAAATGCCGTGTACCTGCGCAATCGCCTGTCCCAAATACTCCGACAATTCGGCATGATCGGCCGCTTGGCTTGGCCGGCTTTCTTGCACTAAGGGTCGCGGTGTAATTGCAGTGGGGCGCGGCGCGGATTCAATCGGCCGATAGGCTTGAATATAATCGGCAAGCTCCTCCCGCAGGAAAGGAAGCGCTGCACTTTTTGCCTGAACCTGAACCACTGGCGAGGAAGCGCTGGACGCCCTCCACACATTGCCGTTGCCTGACACTGAGGGCGTTACAGAAGGTGCCCCGACCTCAACGCTTGCGGACGAATCACTGAGAGGAGCGACAGCCCTGGAAGGAGCCAGACAGGCCTGAATCGATTGACGCACCCATTGATGCACTGCCCGCGCGTTTCGGAATCGCACCTCGGTTTTTGCGGGGTGCACGTTCACGTCTACCTCGTTGGCTGGCAAATTCAAAAAAAGCACAAAGGCCGGAAATTTGTCGCCATGAAGCACATCTTCATAGGCTGACCGGACCGCGTGCCCAATCAGTTTGTCTTTCACAAAGCGGCCATTGACATAGAAAAACTGCATATCGCCTTTCCCGCGGGCCGCGTCGGGCAGGCCAACCGCACCATGCAATTGCATATCGGCAGTTTGGACGTCAATTGGCTTGGAAGCGCCATTGGCCATGGTTTCGAGAATGCTGAAGACCCGAGCACTCCAGCTGCTTTCCTGAAAACGGCTTTGTAATTTGCCATCGCGATACACCAGCCAAGTGACCGAGGGGTTGGCCAATGCCATGCGTTTAACGACGTCCAGACACTGAAAAAACTCAGTTTGCTCTGTTTTCAGAAACTTGCGGCGCGCGGGTGTGCTGAAGTAAAGCGATTGCACATCGACTGTGGTACCAGGGCTTGCCGATGAGGGCTCGACAAGCCACCGCCCACTTTGGTTACTGATGCTGTATGCGCATTCCTGACCTTTCGGATAACTGCTCAGCGCAAACTGACTTACCGAAGCAATGGAGGCCAAAGCCTCTCCTCGAAAGCCGAGGCTCATCACACTTTCAAGTTCACTCAGCGATTGAATTTTTGAAGTGGCATGGCGTGTGACTGCCAACTCGAGTTCGTCTTTCGGTATGCCTTTGCCGTTGTCCTGAATGCAAATTCGTTGAATACCGCCACCATCGATGCGAATGGTGATCTCAGACGCACCAGCGTCCAAGGCATTCTCCAGCAGTTCTTTGACAACCGACGCCGGACGATCAACCACTTCGCCTGCGGCAATTTGGCTGATCAATACATCGGGCAACAGGGAAATCGGGCGGTGGCTCATCCACTTATTATAAGTGGCAGCGCGCCCGGTTTAGGTTAGGGGAGTGCGGGCAACAGGAGGGTTCTTGGCGAAGTAATTTGCAATACCCTTGGCGATCGCTTCAGCCAATTCTTGTTGATGGGCTGGGTTGGCCAGTTTTTTCTCCTCATCCGGGTTGCTGATGAAGGCTGTTTCAATGAGGATGGAGGGAATATCAGGCGCCTTCAGTACGGCAAACCCCGCCTGTTCCACACGCGGCTTGTGCAATCGATTCACCTTACCCAAGTTACCGAGAACCGCATCGCCCAACTTCAAGCTGTCATTGATTTGAGCGGTGGTCGACAAATCGAGCAGTACGCGGGCCAGTTGCGAATCGGTGCCTTTGATATTGACCCCACCGATTAAATCAGAGGCATTCTCCTTGTTGGCGATCCACTTCGCGGCAGTGCTGGTAGCACCTCGTTCGGATAGAACATACACCGACGATCCGCCCGCAGTGGGACGAATGAAGGCATCTGCATGCACAGACACAAACAGGTCAGCATTCACGCTGCGGGCCTTTTGCACACGTGTATTCAAAGGCACAAAAAAGTCACCGTTGCGAGTCAACATGGCCCGCATGCCCGGCATTTTGTCAATTTCTGCCTTCAGTTTTTTGCTGATGGCCAACACCACATTTTTCTCGTAGGTGCCCCCTTTGCCAACCGCACCGGGGTCTTCACCGCCATGGCCAGGATCGATGGCAACCGTGATCATTCGTCTCAGCTCTGGTGCCGGCTTCTTCTCAACGGGTGCATTGGGCTGTGCCTTGGCGACTTCGGTTCTGCTGGCACCTTTTTCTGGCGCCACACCTTCCAGCTTTAAAGTGCCGTTTGTTTCTGATTCGGCCAAACGCAAAGCACGGGAAATCTCATCTTCCCGCATGGCCGGGTCTTCAGACTTTTTCAGCAAAGCCAGCAAAGGATCTGCCGGATTCTTGGGATAAAAATCAACGACAAATCGATTTTGATACTCGGCAATTGGATCAATCGTGAAAATTTCTGGTTTGACTTCTGCTTTCAGATCGAACACCAGTCGCACGGTGTTCGCATCGTATTGCCCGACACGAATTTGTTGCACATAAGGGTCTTCGGGATGCAGGCGACTGGTGAGGTCTTTCAGGGTGTTGTCGAGTCGCATGTCAAGCAAATCGATCACCATGCGCCAGGGATTCTCAATCAGGAAGTGTTTGTACTTGATCGCGCCTGCGTGCTCTAGCGTTACCCGTGTGTATTCATCTGCGGGCCACAGGCGCACATCCACAAACTTCACCTGGTCAGCAGCAAAAGCGCCCACAGGCATTAGTTTCAGAAGCATTCCTGCCCCAACGGTTTTCAACAAGTCGCGACGCGAATTCATAGGCTATTGTTGTTCGTTCAGTTGTTTTACCAAATACTGCCCGTCTGGCGACAGGGCCCTCACCTCGATGTGTCGCCCTGTTGTTTCAGGGTTCGCGTGTTGGTGATAACTCAGGTGAATTTCGATATCCGCTTGAGGAAGCAGGCCGCCAGCCTTCTCGGGCCATTCGACCAAACAAATGGCATTTTCCTCAAAGTAATCACGAAAACCGGATTCTTCCCACTCATTCTGATCGAAGAATCGATAAAAATCAAAGTGATACACAGAATAATTCGAGAAATTGTAAGGTTCTACCAACGCATAGCTGGGACTTTTAACCGCACCCTGCACTCCCAAAGCCCGCAAAAACGCCCGCACCAATGCTGTTTTACCTGCACCCAATGGGCCGGAAAGGTAGATGCGAAGCGGCGCTTGCGCAAGTTTGGCGAGCTTTTCCCCTACACTGTGGGTTGCGGCGTCGTCGGGTAAATAGCGGGTATAAGTTTTCATGCAGGCTCATCAAGAACAAGAGAACTGGGCATTGTTGCAACGTGTGGCCAAAACACAGGGTTTGGGCTGCATGGGTGTCAGCGACACCCATTTGCAGGCCTGTGAGCCACATTTGCAAACCTGGCTAAACCAGGGCATGCACGGCGAAATGGCCTACATGGAGCGCCACGGACTGAATCGCCTGAATGCAGACACCCTGTTTCCCGGTGCGATTCGAATCGTATCACTGCGTGTGCCTTACGTACCTGAAACAACGCTGAACCAGCCTGATGCGACGACATTCACCGAGAAAACCCTGATGGAAATCGAAGCCCACAACAAACCCTATGTGAGTTTGTATGCGCGCGGGCGCGATTATCACAAGGTGATACGCCAGCGCCTGAAACGGTTCGCCGATGCCGTGAATTCCGAGGTAGGTGGATTCGGGTTTCGTGTCGCTGTGGACAGCGCTCCCACTGCTGAAGTGGAAATTGCACGCAAGGCTGGCTTGGGCTGGCGAGGCAAACACACTTTGCTTATTCACCCCGAGGAAGGTTCGCTGTTTTTTTTAGGTGAAGTATTCACGAACATGCCTTTGCCGCTGAGTGGTGAATTTGGCAAGAACCACTGTGGTACGTGTACCAGCTGCATCACAGCCTGCCCTACCCGCGCAATTGTGAAACCCTACCAGGTGGATGCCCGGCTGTGCATTTCTTACCTGACGATTGAGCACGACAGCGAAATACCCCTTGAACTTCGCCCACTCGTGGGCACCCGAATTTATGGTTGCGACGACTGCCAATTGGCATGCCCGTGGAACAAGTTCGCCAAGCCTGCGCAATACGCTGACTTCAATCCGCGCGCCGAGTTTGAAAAACCCGACTGGTTTGCCATGATGCGCTGGACTGAGCAGGAGTTTTTAAGAATAACCGAGGGCAGCGCCATTCGCCGGATTGGCTACAAGCGGTTTAGAAGAAATTTGGCAGTGGCCGCAGGCAATAGTGTGGGTGTTGTTGGCATGCGTGAGGCGCTGCTCGAAATGCGCTCAAGCGCCGATGCATTCCTGATGGAACACATCGACTGGGCTTTATCCCGGCTTGATTAGTCGGTGAACACTTATTTTGCAGGTCGAACAATGGTGTGTGCTTCGCCCTCAACACGCGGGCGTACCACGCCCACTTGATACACCTTTTCACCCGCTGCGCTTAACAAATCCATTGCAGCCTTGGCTCGTTCTGCGGGCAACACCACAACCATGCCAATGCCACAGTTGAACACGCGGTTCATTTCATCAAACGGCACCTGACCGTTTTGCTGCAACCACTTGAACAAATCCGTTTCTGGCCAGGTACCACGGTCGAGCTCAGCCACCAAATTGTCGGGTAACACACGGGGAATGTTTTCGACCAAACCACCACCAGTGATGTGGGCCAGCGCATGAACCGGCACCTTCTTGATCAACTCAAGCACAGGCTTCACATACATCCGCGTTGGGGCCATGATGGCCTCGCGCAAGGGCATGCCATCGCAAAGCTGGGTTAAATCGGGTTGGGCACGTTCCAGAATTTTGCGCACCAACGAAAAACCATTGGAGTGAATGCCATTGGACGCGAGGCCCAAAATAACATCGCCGGCCTTCACCTTGCTGGCATCCAGAATTTCGGATTTTTCAACAATGCCTACCGCAAAACCAGCCAAGTCATATTCACCGTCGGGATACATGCCGGGCATTTCAGCGGTTTCGCCACCAATGAGCGCGCAACCCGCTTGTTCACAACCATAGGCAATACCGCCCACTACACTTGCGGCTGTTTTAACGTCCAGTTTGCCGCATGCAAAGTAATCGAGAAAATAAAGGGGCTCTGCGCCTTGAACCAAAATATCGTTGGCACTCATGGCCACCAAATCAATACCCACGGTGTTGTGAATGTTCCACTCAAAGGCCAGACGCAACTTGGTACCCACACCATCGGTGCCGGAGACGAGCACGGGTTCTTTGTACCCTTTGGGTACTTCGAACATGGCGCCAAAACCGCCAATACCAGCCAGCACACCTGGGCGCATGGTGCGCTTTGCCATGGGTTTGATTGCATCAACCAGATCATCACCGGCTTGCATGTCAACGCCGGCGTCTTTGTAGGTCAAGGGAGAATTCATTGAAATTCGGTCCGAAAAATTGTGGTGCTGGGTTGCTTGCTTCAGGTTTGTGGCCACAAGCGCGAGTCGGTGTATTTTAACCGAGACAGGGCGTAAAAAGTGTTATTCAAGGGTATTATTGGGAGCTGCTCGATTCCCCCCGCTTTGGCAATGCCCATGCAACAGTTGCTTCTCGATGTGTTCACGCCCCCCAGGCCGACACTGTCCAACTTTCTGGTTGGGCAGAACGGTCAGCTTGTGCATGAACTGCGAGAACTGATCAACATGAAGGGAACCAGTCCGTTTGTGTACATCTACGGACCTTCAGGTTGCGGAAAAAGTCATTTGCTGCGGGGCGTGGCCAGCCAACTGGGAGTAAATGTATTTGCCGGCGGCAATCGCTTTGTGTTCAAGCCCGGCGAACAGGCCTTGGTGATCGACAACATTGACCGCCTGACCCCGTACTCCCAGGTGCAATTGTTCAATGCGTTCAATTCAAGCATGGCCGAGAACAAACCCGGTAAAATCGTGTTGGCGGGTGAGCACCCCACCACCGAACTGAAACTGCGTGATGACTTGCGCACACGCATTGAAGCTGGCTTGTGCTTGCGCGTGCACCCGTTGAGCGATCAGGAAAAACATGCGGCACTGCAAGCCATGGCGAAATCGCGGGGCCTGCAGTTAAGTGAAGAGGTCATTGAGTACGCACTTCGCTATTTCCAGCGTGACATGGGCTCGCTGATGGCGGTGATGGACGGGCTGGATCGCTTTTCCCTTGAACAACAAAAACCAGTGAGCGTGAATTTGCTGCGCCACTGGATGAAACGACGAGAAAGTCTGGTAATTCGAGAATATGAAACTCGCACTGTTTGACCTGGACAACACCCTGTTGCCCATTGACTCCGACCATGGATGGTCGCAATTCCTCATCAACAAAGGTGTGCTGGACCGGGCCGAATTTGAGGCGCGCAACAATCAGTTTTTTGCGGACTACAAAGCAGGCACGCTGAACATCGACGAGTTTCTGGACTTTCAATTGCGCCCGCTGCGCGACAACAAACGTGCACAACTGGCGGCTTGGCACAATGAGTTCATGGCTGAAGTCATTCGACCCAACTTGAAACCAAGCGCCATTAAGCTGGTAAAACAGCACCAGGCGGACAATGCCGTGTGCGTGATCATTACGGCCACCAACAGCTTTATTACCCAACCAATTGCACAGGCATTCGGTATTGAAGCCCTGATCGCAACCGAGCCCGAATTGGTCGATGGTGAATACACTGGCAAGGTCACTGGTGTGCCCAGTTTCAGGGAGGGCAAAGTGACAAGGCTGAACGACTGGTTGGCCGCGAAGAACTGGACTTTGAGCAGCTTTGAGAGCAGTTACTTTTACAGCGACTCCATCAATGACCTGCCCCTTCTGGAATGCGTAAGCCACCCAGTTGCAGCAAACCCCGACAACAAACTGGCTGAAATTGCACAAACACGCGGCTGGCCTGTCCTTGAGTTGTTCAAATGATCAAGAAACTGTTTAAACGGATGTTTTCCAAGCCGGCCACGCTGGGGCGTGAAACCCCGGGGCCAGCTGCGCACTTGAACCTGGGGACACCCAAGAAAGTGAAAGCAAGCTACGGCGTGCACAAACCCAAGGTGTGGGGTGTGGCCGAGCACAAAATTGATCGCCGCCTGGTTAGCCACAATGCGATCCGCGTGTGCGAAACCTTGCAAAGCAAGGGTTACAAAGCCTTTGTTGTGGGCGGTGCCGTGCGCGATTTGCTCTTGGGCATGCGTCCCAAAGACTTCGACGTGGCCACTGACGCAAGCCCTGAACAAACCCAAAGACTGTTTCGCCGCGCACGGGTCATTGGCAGGCGCTTTCAAATTGTGCACGTGATGTTTGGCCCTGAAACCATTGAAACATCAACCTTCAGAGCCCTGGCCAGTGCAAGCAACGAGAAAGATGAGCACGGCAGGGTGCTGCGCGACAATGAATTCGGGCGGCAAGACGAAGACGCCTCAAGGCGCGACTTCACCGTGAACGCCATGTACTACGACCCCAGCACGGAAACCGTGTGGGACTACCACCATGGCATGGAAGACCTGCGTGCGCGCGTGCTGCGCATGATTGGAGAGCCAAGCCTGCGCTACCGCGAAGACCCGGTTCGAATGCTGCGTGTGGTGCGTTTTGCAGCCAAACTGAATTTCGAGATTGAACCAGCCACCTACGCGCCCATCGCCGAGTTGTCTGACTTGCTGCGCAATGTGCCTGCCTCGCGGCTGTTTGATGAAATGCTGAAGCTGCTGATGAGCGGCTCGGCCATGGCCTGCTTGAAAGGTTTGCGAGAGGCTGGATTGCATCATGGTGTATTTCCCTTGCTCGATGCAATTCTGGAGCACCAACGCGGTGAACCCTTCCTGACCGAGGCTTTGGCCCGCACCGACAAACGCGTAAAAGAAGGCAAGCCACTCAGCCCTGGCTTCCTGTTTGCCTGCTTGTTGTGGCATTTGGTGCTTGAAAACTGGGAGAAGAAACTTGAACAGGGGGAACTGAAATTCCCGGCACTGTTTGCCGCGATGGACGATGTACTGGCCGAACAGGCCGAACGCACGGCCATTCCACGTCGCCTAACCGGCGACATGCGTGAAATTTGGGCATTTCAACCACGTTTCGAAAAACGTGCCGGCAAGGCGCCATTCCGCATGCTGGAGCAACAGAAATTCCGGGCATCGCTCGATTTCTATGAATTGCGTGCCATGGTGGGCGATGTAGACGCCGATGTTGAATTGGCCGAATGGTGGCGCGAATTCAGCGATGGCGATGTGAACAACCGCCAAAACATGCTGGACGCCCTGCGCGGAACACCCGCAGGTACCGATGGAGCAGCCAAGAAAAAACGTCGGCGCAGAAAACCCAAACCAGGCGCAGGTGCGATTGGTGCTGGCCAGGGCCAGCAGGGCGAGTGAACCACGAAGTGAGCCATACACTGTGCTATTTGGGCTTGGGTGGCAACTTGGGGCATCCCATGGCCTTGTTCGATGAAGTAATTGACTATTTCCGAGCCCATTCTTGCGCCAAGGCAGTGCGGGAATCTCTGCGTTTTGAGAGTGCCCCTGTGGATGCCACAGGTCCGAACTATGTGAACTCCGTGCTGGAATTGATGTGGCAAGGCAATGCCGAACAACTATTACATACATGTATGGCCATTGAGTCACAATTGGGGCGGGTTCGTACCACGCGTAATGCCCCACGCCCCATCGACGTGGATGTGCTCTTGTTTGGCCAGCAAACCGTTAATACCTCACAGCTTAAAGTGCCTCACCCCCGCATGCACTTGCGGCGTTTTGTGCTGGATCCGTTGCTGCAGTTAAACCCGGAAATCGAGATTCCCGGCCTGGGCCCAGCGAAAAATCATTTGCCGGGCACGCTGGATCAGATCGTCAAGGCAATTTGAACTTTTTTTCCAATACCAGCTTCACCCCTGCGCTACACTGAGGCCGCGCGCAAGCCACCCACCGGAGAGTAAAACTTGTTGTCAGAAAAGTATCGCCACATCGTGATTGAAGGCCCAATTGGCGTGGGGAAAACCTCGCTGGCCCGACTGATCGCCCAGCGATTTCAGGCAGAGCTGTTGCTCGAGAAGCCTGAAGACAATCCGTTTCTTGAGAAGTTTTACCAAGAACCTGCACGTTATGCCCTGCCCACCCAATTATTTTTTTTGTTTCAGCGCATTGGGCAACTGAGGGATTTAACCCAGCGGGACTTTTTCGAAAACATGGTGGTCAGTGACTTTCTGCTGGAAAAAGACCGAATGTTTGCCAGCCTGACGCTGGACGAAGAAGAACTGAAGCTTTACCAGCAAATTTACCAGCACCAAAGCCCTCAAACCAGCGTGCCTGATTTGGTCATTTACCTGCAAGCCTCGCCACAGGCACTGATTGAACGGGTGCAAAAACGCGCAACGCCCTATGAGGTGAACATTACCGAGGCGTATTTGTCCCAGTTAAGCGATGCATACAGCCGGTTTTTTTACCACTACGACGACGCACCCTTGTTGATTGTGAACACCGAGCATTTAAACCCGGTTGATCATTCCGAAGATTTTGATTTGTTGTTAAACCAGATTGACGGGATGAAAGGTCGACGCGAGTTTTTCAACTGGTCTGAGTAAGACACACCCCACAAGAGAGCACACCATGAGCGCACAACCCCAAGCCGCTGCCAACAGCACCCGCAAGGCTGTTACCTTGCCCGCGTTGCTTGAGATGAAAAAAAATCAGGAAAAAATCGCCATGCTGACCTGCTACGACGCCTGCTTTGCCAGCGTGCTCGATGCAAGCGGCGTGGATGTTTTGTTGATTGGCGACTCTTTGGGCATGGTACTGGCTGGCATGCCCAGCACCCTGCCTGTGACCATGGACATGATGGAGTACCACACACGTTGTGTAGCCGCTGGCAACAAGAATGCATTTGTGGTGGCCGACATGCCGTTTGGCAGCTACCAGGAAAGCGTGGAGCAGGCCTACCGCAATGCCGCCAGGCTGATGGCAGCAGGCGCGAACATGGTGAAACTCGAAGGCACTGCATGGCTGGCCCCGACCGTTGAATACCTGACCACACGCGACATTCCTGTGTGTGCCCATTTGGGCCTGACGCCGCAATCGGTCAGTGCGCTGGGTGGTTATCGCGTGCAGGGCCGCGATGCCAAAGCCGCGAAAATACTGAAAACCAATGCCAAGGCCATGCAAGAGGCTGGCGCCCAAATGGTGCTGTTTGAACTGATTCCGGGCAAACTTGCGGCCGACATTTCCAAAAGCCTGACGGTACCCACCATCGGCATTGGTGCCGGGGTTGATTGTGACGGACAAGTTTTGGTGCTACACGACATGTTGAATGTTTTTCCGGGCAAAAAACCGAAGTTTGTGCGCAATTTCATGGATAATCAGCCCTCGATTCAAGCTGCCGTGCAGGCCTATGTGTCTGCGGTGAAAGACAGAACCTTTCCCACAGCAGAACACACATTCTGAGTATTTGATGAGACAGATTTCTTCAATTTCCGAGCTGCGCGATCAACTGCGTGGCCAAAACCGGGTGGCTTTTGTGCCCACCATGGGCAATTTGCACGAGGGCCACATGTCCCTGATGCGAATTGCTGCCAAACACGGTGACCCCGTGGTCGCGAGCGTGTTTGTGAACCGTTTGCAGTTTGGCCCCAATGAGGATTTCGACAAGTACCCGCGCACCATGCAGGAAGATGCGGAAAAACTGGAAAAAGAACAGGTGTATGTGATGTTTGCGCCCACCGAGCGCGACCTGTACCCCGAGCCACAGGATTACCGTGTAAAGCCGCCCGATGACCTGGGTGGCACACTGGAAGGTGAATTTCGCCCTGGTTTTTTTGAAGGTGTCAGCACAGTAGTAACCAAGCTGTTTAATTGCGTGCAGCCCAAAGTGGCAGTTTTTGGCAAAAAAGACTACCAGCAGTTAATGATTATTCGGCGCTTGGTGGCCCAACTGGCCATGCCGATTGAAATTATCGCGGCGCCCACCGTGCGGGCCGAGGACGGCTTGGCGCTTTCGTCACGCAACCGTTACCTGAACGAGCAAGACCGTGCCGAAGCACCGTTTTTGTATCAACTTTTGAATGATCTCTCGAATCAGGTAAAATCGGGTCGCCCGAATTTGGACCAGTTGGTACAATTGGAGCGAAAATGCGCCGACACATTGGCAAGCCGTGGCTGGAAGCCCGATTATTTTGAGGTACGCAGGCAATCAGACCTGCAGCGCCCCACCGATGAAAACCTGTCCGATCAAACGCCGCTGGTTATACTGGCCGCGGCCAAGCTGGGTCAAACCCGCCTGATCGACAATCTGGAGATTGACTAATGCATCGTGAGATGTTGCTCGGAAAAATTCACCGAGCCAAAGTAACCCACTGCGAACTGCACTATGAAGGTTCTTGCGCGATTGATGAAAACCTTCTCGAAGCGTCGGGCATTATTGAATTTCAGCGCATCGACATTTACGTGATCGACAATGGCGAGCGTTTTTCAACTTATGCCATCAAGGGCGAGCGCGGAAGCGGCATGATTTCCCTGAATGGTGCGGCTGCACGCCGTGCTCAAAAGGGTGACTTGGTAATTATTGCGGCCTATGGCACGCTGGATGATCAGGAGTGCAAAACATTCCAGCCCAAGCTGGTGTTTGTGGATGACAACAATGTGATTGCCGAGCAGCGCGGGCACATTCCAACCCAGCAAATGTAATTAAACCAAGCAGCGTGGCAACTCAGGCGGAAGCGCGTTTCAAGCGGTCGTTGACCGCTTCCCATTCCTGATTTTGCCCTGGCCTTTCGAACAACAATTGTTTGCAGGCCAATTCGTCAGCCTGTCTCAATGTCGCGTACAGTGCTTTGGCTACCTCTGCTGGTTTGTCACTCAAAGCTTCAACCAACACTTCCCCGAACTTTTCTCGCAGTGCGTCGGCTTGCGCCAGGAATTCATCGGTCCAGCCCACACACAAGGTTTTATTCTGCAACTGCAGAGCAGCCAATTCACTGGCCTGCAATACCCACACTTTGGCATCCGGGCTGTAGTGCTTTTCAAGCGCCCCTGAAACCCGTGGGTTGGCATTTGGGGTTTTCGAAACCTCAACATGACTTTTCACGGGTACGCCCAGCACCGCCTCTATTTGTGCAGCAGTAATGGCACCCGGCCGAAGTATGGCGGGTTGCTCTTCAAGCAGTGAGACGATGGTGGATTCAATGCCCACTTCGGGCACATCGCCATCAAGAATGAACGGAATTCGATCGCCAAGCTCGGCAAGTACATGGCTTGCGCGTGTGGGGCTGACTTTGCCAAACCGGTTGGCGGAAGGCGCAGCCACTGGCACCCCAGTGGCCTTTAACAGCTTGATTGCAACCGGGTGGGAGGGGCAACGAATACCCACAGAATTCTGCCCGCCAGTCACTTCAAATGGCATGCGCTCACCTTTGGGGACCACTAAGGTTAGTGGACCAGGCCAAAAGGCATTCATCAACTTTTGCATGGTGGGGGTAAGCTCAGCCACCCAGCCGACCAAATTTGCGCCGGGAGCCACATGGGCTATCAGCGGGTGTTCAGTGGGCCGGCCCTTGGCTTTGAATATACCTTGAATGGCATCAAGCCTGGAAACGGCGGCGCCCAGGCCAAACACGGTCTCTGTTGGAAAAGCGACCAAGTGTCCGTTCTGAAGTGCTTGGGCACAACGCTGAATATTCGCATCACTGGCGGCCAACAGTTCGGCATGCATGTGAGGCATGCCGGAATCAGTCGTCGTCATCGCCAATGCCCAGAATATCCCGAACTTCTTGGGCAACCGCCAGGGCACGGTCAAGGGTTTCGGCGATCACCGTGATGTGGCCCATCTTGCGCCCAACCCTAGCCTGCTCTTTGCCATACAGGTGAAGTTTCACCTCGGGAATAGCCAATACTTTTTCCCAGGCAGGTTCGCGCGTGCTGCCGTCTTCGCCGTACCACAGATCACCCAACAAATTCACCATCACAGCCGGGCTGTGCTGGCGAGTGTCGCCCAAGGGCAAACCGGCAAGCACACGGGCCTGTTGTTCGAATTGACAGGTGACACAGGCATCGATGGAGTAATGACCACTGTTGTGGGGGCGCGGTGCAATTTCATTGACCACCAGGCCCAGATCATCGACAACAAAAAACTCGACACACAGCACCCCCACGTAATCAAGGGCGCCGGCGATGGAAATGGCGTTGGCGCGGGCTTGAGCAGCCATGGCATCATCAATGCGGGCAGGCACAATGGTGGTGGCCAGAATACCTTTGCGGTGGTGATTTTCAGCCACAGGAAAGGTGGCACATTCACCTTTGTGGTCACGCGCCACAATCACCGACATTTCCTTTTGCAGGTTGAGACGCTTTTCAAGCACACATTCAACTTCATTCAGATCGGCGAACGCCTTGCGTACCTCATCCAGCGTTTTCACACGAACCTGGCCCTTGCCGTCATAACCCAAACGGGCTGTTTTTACGATACCTGGCAGCAAATGCTCAAGATCATCGGTGATGTCAGTTGTGCTGCGTAGGGCCGCATGAGGTGCAACAGGCACGCCACAACCTGTGATGTAGGCTTTTTCTTCAATGCGGTTTTGCGCCACACCCACCGAGAAGGCCGACGGGCTGACTGGAATGCTTTTGGAAAGTGTATCCAGCGCCAAAGCAGGTACGTTTTCGAATTCGGTGGTGACACCCACGCAACGTTGGGCCAGGCGCGCCAGGCCTTGATCGTCCATGTAGTCGGCAAGCACCTGGTCGTCAGCGACTGAACCGGCAGGGCCGTTGGCGACCGGGTCGAGCACCAGCACTCGATAACCCATGCTTTGTGCGGCCATGCAGAACATGCGGCCCAATTGGCCACCGCCCAACAGACCCAGCCACTGGCCGGGTTTGGCTGTTTTGAATTCGATCTTGCTCATGTGTTTGGCTTAAAAATCAACGCAAAGGGGGCAGTTCCATTTCACGGGCCACATTGGACTGGCTCACGCGAAAATCCTGCAATTTCTGGTTTAGTTCAGTGTTGGTCAAGGCCAGAATGGCAACGGCACCCAGAGCGGCATTGGCTGCACCCGCCTCGCCAATGGCAAAGGTGTGCACCGGAATTCCCTTGGGCATTTGAACAATGGACAACAGGGAATCTTCTCCGCGCAGGTACTTGGAAGGTACAGGTACGCCCATGACCGGAACAATGGTTTTCGCTGCCAGCATGCCGGGCAGATGCGCCGCACCGCCAGCACCGGCAATGATCACCTGAATGCCACGGGTGGCCGCAGTTTCTGCGTAGGCAAACATTTCATCAGGCATTCGGTGCGCGGAAACCACACGGGCTTCATAGTCCACGCCAAAGTCGCGCAATACCTGCACGGCGTTTTTCATCACTTCCCAATCGGAAGACGAACCCATGACCACGCCCACTTTGGGATGGTCAGAGGTGTGCAGGTGTGTGGCTTCGTTCATGTGCTTATCCAATCCAAAGGCGGCCAGTCAAAATTTCATAGGCTTGACGATATTTGGCCGCTGTTTTGTCGATGATGTCTTGTGGCAGTGTAGGCGCTGGTGCCTTTTTGTTCCAGCCCGGTACGCTTTCCAGATAATCGCGTACAAACTGTTTGTCGTAAGAAGGTGGGGAAATGCCCACCTGGTACTGATCTGCAGGCCAAAAACGGGAGGAATCGGCAGTCAACACCTCATCCATCAAGGTCAAGGTGCCGTTTTCATCCAGCCCGAACTCAAACTTGGTGTCTGCAATAATAATGCCCTGGCGCGCCGCGTAGTCACTGGCCTTGGTGTATAAAGCAATTGACACATCGCGAATTTGCTTGGCGAGGTCACTGCCAACCACGTCGCTCATGGTGTCGAAATCAATATTCTCATCGTGCTCACCCATTGCTGCTTTGGTGGCTGGCGTGAAAATAGGCTCGTTCAATTTGGCAGCCATTTGCATGCCTGGGGGCAATTTGATGCCGCACACTGCGCCAGTGGCCTGGTAGTCTTTCCAGCCAGAACCGATCAGGTAACCACGCACCACGGCCTCGATTGGCAAAGCTTTCAGCTTTTTAACCACCATGGAGCGGCCCTTGATCTGGGGTGCTTCTTCAGCCGACACCACTGTTTCGGGAGCAATGCCGGTGAGGTGATTGGGCACTACGTCAGCCAGAATGTCGAACCAGAACTGAGCCATCTGGGTAAGCACCATGCCTTTTTCGGGAATGGGTTGATCCAGAATGACATCGAATGCAGACAGGCGGTCGCTGGCCACAATCAACATTTTGTCGTCGCCAACAGAGAAATTTTCCCGAACTTTGCCGCGGTGCAGCAAAGGCAGGGAAGTCAGCTTGGTTTCAAACACAGTACTCATTCAAATGGCCTCGTGGGATTCAGGCTTTAAAAATAAAACACGCGGGGCACAGCCCGCGTGAGCTTCAACAGGCTTTTGCTGACCGTTTATTGAACGATTTGCGCGAGTTCGCCTTTGGCGTATTTCTGTGCAATTTCGCTCATGGGGATCGGCTTGATTTTCGCGCCCTGCCCTTCACAACCAAATTCCATGTAACGCTGTTTGCAAATTTGCTTGGCCGCTTCACGCGCGGGTTTCAGCCACTCACGCGCGTCGAATTTGTCGGGGTTCTCGAACAAGAACTTACGCACCGCACCAGTCATGGCCAGACGAATATCGGTATCAATGTTGATTTTGCGCACACCATACTTGATGGCTTCCTGAATTTCCTCCACAGGCACACCGTAGGTTTCTTTCATCTTGCCGCCATACTGGTTGATGATGGCCAGCAATTCTGCGGGCACCGACGATGAACCGTGCATCACCAGGTGGGTATTTGGAATACGGGCATGAATTTCCTTCACGCGTGAAATGGCAAGAATATCGCCAGTGGGCTTGCGGCTGAACTTGTAGGCACCATGACTAGTACCAATGGCGATGGCCAAAGCGTCCAGTTGTGTGCCCTTGACAAACACGGCAGCCTCTTCGGGATCGGTCAGCATTTGGCTGTGATCCAGTTTACCCTCGGCGCCAATGCCATCTTCCTCGCCCGCTTCACCAGTTTCCAGGTTACCCAGGCAACCCAGTTCACCTTCCACTGTCACACCCACCTTGTGCGCCATGTCTACCACTTTGCGGGTCACTTCAAGGTTGTAGTCGAATGAAGCCGGTGTTTTGCCGTCTTCCATCAAAGAGCCATCCATCATGACCGAGCCAAAGCCCAGGTCGATTGCGCCCTGGCAAACCTTGGGGCTTGTGCCATGGTCTTGATGCATAACCAAAGGAATGTGCGGAAATGCTTCCACAGCCGCTTGAATGAGGTGCTTGATGAATGGCTCGCCTGCGTACTTGCGGGCACCCGCGCTGGCTTGAAGAATAACAGGCGCACCCACTTCATCAGCGGCGGCCATAACAGCCTGAACCTGTTCCAGATTGTTCACGTTGAAGGCGGGGATGCCATAGCCGTTTTCAGCGGCATGGTCCAGCAGTTGGCGCATGGATACGAGAGGCATTTCAAAGTCTCCGAAAAATAAAATTAGTCAAATAACTGGTTAATTCAGCAGGCCAATGTGTTCGCCAACGCGAACTATTTTCATGGTGTTGGTTCCACCCGATTTACCAATTGGCTCACCGATGGTGATCACGATCAAGTCACCC
The DNA here is from genome assembly GCF_002473065.1 of Limnobacter sp. UBA7229. Lineage (NCBI taxonomy): Bacteria > Pseudomonadati > Pseudomonadota > Betaproteobacteria > Burkholderiales > Burkholderiaceae > Limnobacter > Limnobacter sp. UBA7229. The sequence continues at coordinate 18,549 of NZ_DKTN01000020.1, forward strand.
AACTCAACCACTTTGGCATCCAGCAAAGCCTGCTCCGATTTCGCCAGCAACACTTCACGGTCTTCTGTTTCGTACTGCATCATGACCGTGCGCACATCGCGATACATTGACAAGCGACGGCGGGTTTTTTCCTCGGGTGTGAGTGCAAAAATTGGAACGCCACTGTTCAACCGCGACATCCACAATGCTGTTGACCCGGACTGGGTCAGTGCGGCAATCGCCTTCACCTCAAGGTGGTGCGCAGTAAACAAAGCAGCCATGGCAATCGACTGGTCAACACGCTTGAATTTGCGGTTCAGGAAATCAGTGTCCAGGCTGATGGTGGCTGACTTTTCTGCCTCAACGCACACTCGGGCCATGGCCACGATGGTTTCCACAGGAAACTTGCCTGCAGCGGTTTCGGCCGACAACATTACAGCATCGGTTCCATCGAGCACTGCATTGGCCACGTCCGACACTTCAGCGCGAGTGGGCACAGGGCTTTCAATCATGCTTTCCATCATTTGCGTGGCCGTAATGGTCAACTTGTTGGCTTCCCGGGCTGCGCGAATCAGGCGCTTTTGGGCTGCAGGTACAGCGGCATCACCAATCTCAACTGCCAAATCACCACGCGCCACCATCAAACCGTCGCAAGAGCGAATCAAGTCATCCAGATTCTCCAAAGCCTCGCAACGCTCAATCTTGGCGATCATCATGGCGTGGCCACCTGCTGCGCGAGTCAGTTCTCGAGCCATGTACATGTCTGCGCCGCTTTTTGGAAAGCTGACCGCAATGTAGTCTGCCTCGAAAGCCACCGCGGTGCGAATGTCCTCCATGTCTTTAGATGTCAGCGCAGGCGCAGAAAGGCCACCGCCCAATTTGTTGATGCCCTTTCGGTTTTTAAGCACACCACCCACTTCAGTTTCGCATTGGATTTGACTAGGGGTTACTTTTTTGACCTTCAGTACAATTTTGCCGTCATCGAGCAACAGGGTGTCCCCTGTTTTCACATCATTCACCAGCTCGGGATAATCCAACCCAACGCGCTCATCATCGCCTGAATCACACTTGGCTTCCAGCACAAAGGGCTGACCATTGACGAGGTTGGTGGACCCATTTGCAAACACACCAATTCGAATTTTAGGCCCTTGTAAATCGGCCATCACAGCGATGTCTCGCTTCAAACGGGCTGCGATTTCACGCACTGTTTTGACCCGGTCAATGTGCTCTTGGGCTGTGCCATGAGAGAAGTTGACACGCACTACATTCATGCCCGCAGCGATCATTCGCTCAAGAACTGCGGGATCAGTGGATGCCGGCCCCAAAGTGGCCACGATTTTGGTTTGACGGGGTACGTACACGTTGGGCACCAATTTGCTCCCTGAGTTGGCCATCAAGCCGCTCTCTGTTGAAGAATTTCCACGGCTGGCAGGGTTTTACCCTCCAGAAATTCAAGGAATGCACCGCCACCGGTGGAAATATAACTGACCTGATCACCGATGTTGTACTTGGAAATCGCAGCCAAGGTATCGCCGCCACCGGCAATCGAAAAGGCCTTGGAATTTGCAATGGCCATGGCCAGGCGCTCAGTGCCTTTGCCAAACTGGTCGAACTCGAACACTCCCACAGGGCCGTTCCACACAATGGTGCCGGCTTTGTCCAAAATGGCAGCCAGTTCCTCGGCTGTGTTAGGGCCAATATCGAAAATCATGTCATCTGCGGCCACATCAGCCACCTTTTTACTGGTGGCATAAGCTGTCGGGGAAAACTCTTTGCCCACCACCACATCACTGGGAATTGGCACGGCAGCGCCACGGGCTTTCATGTTGTCGATAATTGTTTTGGCCTCATTGACCAGGTCGTGTTCAGCCAGCGACTTTCCGATGGGCAAACCCAGCGCAGCCATAAATGTGTTGGCAATACCGCCGCCCACAATCAATTGGTCTACTTTGTTGGCCAAGCTGTTCAGAATGGTCAGTTTGGTTGATACCTTCGAACCCGCAACAATGGCCACCATTGGGCGCTTGGGTGCTGAAAGTGCTGCGCCCAAGGCGTCCAGCTCAGCCGCCAGAAGCGGACCTGCACATGCCACTGGCGCATATTGGGCTGCGCCGTGCGTAGTGGCCTCCGCGCGGTGGGCGGTACCAAAGGCATCATTAACATAGATGTCACAGAGCGCAGCAATTTTTTGTGCCAGTTCAGGGTTGTTCTTTTTCTCGCCTTTGTTGAATCGGCAATTTTCCAGCAGCAATACTTCACCTGCTTTCACGTCCACGCCATTCACCCAGTCTTTCACCAGACGCACAGGGCGACCCAACAATTCACCCAGGCGCGCCGCCACAGGCGCCAAACTCAGCTTCTCGTCGTACTCACCCTCGGTAGGACGACCGAAATGGCTGGTCAACAGCAAAGCAGCATTGTTACTCAAACAGTATTCAATGCCCGGCAAGGAGGCACGAATGCGGGTGTCTTCCGTGATGTTGCCATTTGCATCCACTGGCACGTTAAAATCGACGCGGATCAACACGCGTTTGTTGGATACGTTTTGGTCGGTCAGGCGCAGGAAACGCAACATTGCTGTTCAACTCTCAAGGAAGGTTATTGGAAACAATCCGGAATTATAACGCCCCCAGCCCACTTTTCCTCGGGGTTGCCTACTCCTTTGTGATTGGAATATTGGCAATTGCAGGGCAAGTTTTTATACCCGACTTTGCCCGGCAAGGGCTTGATTTAATTGACTCATTCTTCATTTACGTTCTGGTAGCTCAGTTTACCCATTTAGGTTGGGTTCACCTAAGCCTGAACCTGGCAGGTTTGACGATTGTAGCCTGGGGATTTTCGAACCACCGCAGCCACAGAGAATGGCTGTTTGTACAGCTACTTTCCCTGCTGTGGCTCGCTTTTTATTTAAGCTGGATTGAGCCTGTTCAATGGTATTGCGGTTTAAGCGGCGCCCTGCATTTTCAATTCGCAGCCTGCCTTCTGCTTGCGCTGCACAGAACCCAAAACAAACTTGCCCTTGCCTGGCCGTTGTGGGTGCTTGCTGCCGGGCTTATTGCAAAACTGATACTTGAATGGAATTCAGGCCCCACCACCGATTCTCTGGTGGGAGGCCCGATTGCTTTCGAGGCGCACAGGGGAGGTGCCTTGGGTGGTGTTTTGTTTGGACTGGCTATGATTGGGCGGTCATTGAGGTTGAAGCAGAACCCAACTTCCTGAACAGCCCAGCCAGTAGAGTGAAGAGCAACAAACCTGGCAAGGTAGTCGCACCCCCGCCACCGCCGCCGCCACCTGCAGAAACTGCCGAGCTGGAGCCCGAACCATTGTCGGTGGTGGGCGTGGTAGTGCCGCCGGAGCTGGCGTTGGCTACCGATGAGGGCGAGCTTCCATCATCACCACTGGCCACGACTCGCAGGGCGGTAAAACTGCTGTGAGCCTCACCAACAGAATCGGTTACGGTGAGCTGAAACACCAGGTCAGAACTTGATGTTGGGGCTGGCAAGTCCACGTCGGCCGAGGTTTGGGTGCCACTCATTAGCTGCTCACCCGACACCTGCGTCCAGGAGTACGATGCGATACTGCGCCCTGCCGTCACACTGCTGGCCGAACCGCGCAAGCGAACCGGGTTTAAGCCAGTGGCGCTTTCCTGATATCCACTGGTGCCCAAGCCGTTGGCTGAAGCGGAGGCGTTAGCGACAGGACGCGTGCCTTTCACAGCAGATACCGCTGCAAAGGCATCCAGCATGCCAGTGCCACACAATGCGGTGGTGCAATTGCAGCTGCCTGAACCCTGATTGGCCGTGCAAGTGCTGCTTCTGGGGCTTAGAAAACCTGAAGTGCTGCCCAAAATTTGGCTACGCAATTGGGCGGTGCTGAGCGCAGGGTTGATTGCACGCATTAACCCGGCCGTGGCCGCCACCAAAGGCGCAGCAAACGAGGTTCCGGTTTTGCTGACCAAACTGGCCGAAGCCGGTGTGGTAGTACCTGAATTGCCCAAGCCCACCAAGCCATTGCTAAAACCGCCAGGCGCCATCAGGCTTACTGCCGTACCAATTGCGCTGTAACTGGCGCGGCTGCCATCGCGGTCTAAAGCCCCCACTGAAAGAACATTGTTGCAATTGGCCGGCGAGTCAACCGAACCACCGCTGTTCCCCGCGGCAGCTACCACCAAAGTACCCGCTGCATTCACCCGATCCACCACTGTTTGCTCAAACGAAGTACAAGTAGTGGGACTCCCCAGGCTCAGGTTGATTACATCGGCTGGGTTAGGATTGCGCGGAATTCCGGGTACATCAAGGCCGGCAGACCACAGCATGGCGTCCAGTACATCTGACAGCAAGCCACCACATTTTCCCAGCACACGAACCGGCAACACCTTCACATTCCAGTCGGCTCCGGCCACGTCAGAGTCGCTGTGGGTATTCGCAGCGATTTGACCAGCAACAAAAGTGCCATGCCAGCTTGAATTCTTGACACTACAGCCCGAGAATGCCGAGGTTTGCGCATCAGCACTGCTGATCCAGTTACCGGGGTCTGCTGCATTGGCATCGCGACCGTTGCCGTCATTGGCCGTGGGTACGTCAGAGACAAAGTCGTAACCACTGAGCAATCGCCCCATCAAATCCGGGGTTTCGAAAACCACACCTGTGTCCAGCACAGCCACCACTACATCCGCACTACCACGCACGATATCCCAAGCCTGATCAAACTTGGCACCCGCTGTGTTGAACGTTGAACGAAGGGCCCACTGGTTGGCAAAGGTTGGATCATTGGGCGTTGCAAAGGCGCGCACTGGACGATCTTCAATGGCAAATTCAACTTCGGGATCACTGACCAGCCTGTTCAGCATGGATTGCTGATCACCTGCACGCACGCTGCTGCCCCAACGCATCACATGAGTACCCACCGAACCTGCGCGCAACCAGGTGGCATCCACATTGTTTCTCGCCATCACATCGGCAAGAAATTCACCTTCTTTTTCCAGGCGGCGCAGGGACGGCGCACTGCTTAGCTCAACCGAGTTCTTCAATTTGACAATGAATTGAGCACCGCCACTTTGAGCATGGGCAGGTGCAATCAATACAATCCAAAGCATGAACAAAACGCTGGTGACCAGCACACGCAGGGGCGTCAGTTTTTGCTTTTTGGGTCGGAAGGTCAACATGGCAGTACTCGCTTATCACAATGGGTTCAGGTTACCCAGCGAGGTGTGCAATCAATTTGTTGAATAGAAAGCAGAACGGAGCCTACTTCTCAGCCACCTCGCCGAAGCCCGACGAATACCGCTTTAACGGCATGAAACAAGGCTTTTCGCATGACCAATAGGGGTAGGGAGACCCACAAAAGGGGGAGGTTTTTTTGAGGAATACAAGGCGAAAAAAAACCGGACTCAAGGCCCGGTTTTTTCATTCACTACACGCTGGGAAATTACTTGGCGTTCATCAGTGCAACTGTGGTGTCCAACATGCGGTTGGAGAAGCCCCACTCGTTGTCATACCAGCTGGATACCTTCACCAGCTTGCCGCTGACTTTGGTCAAGGTGGCATCAAATGCGCTGGAAGCCGGGTTGTGGTTGAAGTCGATGGACACCAACGGTGCCTCGTTGTACTCCAACACGCCCTTCAACGGGCCTTCTGCCGCAGCCTTCAAAATGCTGTTCACTTCTTCAACGGTGGTGTCGCGCTTGGCAATGAACGACAAATCAACCATGGACACATTGATGGTGGGCACGCGAACTGCGTAACCATCAAGCTTGCCGTTCAATTCCGGCAATACCAAACCAACCGCAGCGGCCGCACCGGTTTTGGTGGGGATCATGCTCATGGTGGCAGAGCGCGCGCGGCGCAGGTCTTCATGGTAAACATCGGTCAACACCTGATCGTTGGTGTAGGCATGAATGGTGGTCATCAAGCCTGTTTCCAGACCAATCGCATCGTTCAATGGCTTGACCAATGGGGCCAAACAGTTGGTGGTGCAAGAGGCATTGGAAATCACGGTGTCGGTGCTTTTCAATACATTGTGGTTGACACCAAATACGACTGTGGCGTCAACGTCTTTACCGCCAGGCGCGGAAATAATCACTTTCTTGGCACCGCCTTTCAGGTGGGCAGATGCTTTTTCCTTGGAGGTGAAAAAACCGGTGCATTCCATCACCACGTCTACACCCAGTTCGCCCCATGGCAATTCAGCGGGATTACGGTTGGCCAAAACCTTGATTTTGTCGCCATTCACAACCATGTAATCGCCATCCACGCTCACGGTACCGGGGAAACGGCCGTGGGCTGTGTCGTACTGGGTCAGGTGGGCGTTGGTTTTGGGATCACCCAAATCATTGATCGCCACGATTTGAATGTCGTGTTTTTTGCCGCCTTCATAGTGGGCACGCAGTACGTTTCGGCCGATGCGGCCATAGCCGTTGATCGCTACGCGAATGGTCATGACAAATCTCCTTGAAAGTAAATCAGTTATTTCTGTACCAAAGCCAATGCGGCCTCGGTGAATTTCTCGGTGGTCAGCCCGAAGTGCTTGAACAAGGCGCCTGCTGGTGCTGATTCACCAAACGTGCTCATACCCAGCACCGTGCCTTTCACCCCAGCCTGCGCAATGTACTTGTACCAGCTGTCGGTCATACCCGCTTCGATGACTGCGATTGGGGCTGTTCCAAGCACTTCGGCTTTATAGGCTGCTGCTTGACGATCAAATACATTGGTTGAAGGCATGGACACCACACGCGCTGCGATACCTTTCTCAGCCAAAGCTTTCTGCGTATTCATGGCGATTTCGATTTCCGAACCTGTGGCAATCAAGGTAACCTTGGCGTCGGCCACATCGACCAATACATAACCGCCTTTGACGATCGAGTTCAATACCGATTCAGAGCGCGCCAGGAATGGCAGGTTTTGGCGGCTGAACAACAAGCTGCTGGGGCCGTCTTTGCGCATGACCGCACTATTCCAGGCAGCCATGGATTCCACTGAATCAGCGGGACGCCACACGTCCATGTTCGGCAGCAAACGCAAGGTTGCAGCATGCTCAACTGGCTGGTGGGTGGGGCCGTCTTCACCCAAACCGATTGAGTCGTGGGTAAACACAAAAATATTGCGCTTCTTCATCAATGCAGCCATGCGCAGCGCATTGCGGCTGTAATCCGAGAAGGTCAGGAAAGTAGCGCCAAAAGGAATGTAACCGCCATGAAGGGCCACACCGTTCAGGGCGGCGCTCATGCCGAACTCTCGTACACCCCAATTAATGTGGTTACCGGCTGTGAAGCCTTCGGTGTTGCGGCGAACAGCCACGCATTTGGGCCAGTTGGTCAGATTAGAACCAGTGAGGTCAGCAGAGCCGCCCAGCAGTTCAGGCAATTCAGCAGCCAACAGCGTAATTGCATTTTGGCTGGCTTTGCGGGTGGCAATTGTTTCACCCTTGGCGGCCACTTCAGCCAGCAAACGGGCAGCAGTCTGTTCAAACTGGGCAGGCAAATCACCCGCCATCCGGCGCTTGAACTCTGCGGCCTTGGCCGGAAATTTGGCGCTGTAAGCCTCAAATAGTTTGTCCCAGGCCGACTGGCGTGCAGCGCCTTCAACCTGCGCGTCCCAGGCGTTGTAAACCTCGGCGGGAATCTCGAAAGGCGCATGCTCCCAGCCAATGGCGGCACGGGTAGCGGCAATTTCAGCCTCGCCCAGTGGGGCGCCATGCACTTTGTCAGTGCCAGCCAAATTGGGCGAACCTTCACCAATATTTGTTTTGCAGCAAATCAGGGTTGGGCCCTTGTCCAAGGCAGCGTTTTGTTTGGCTTGGGCAATTGCGGCATCCACGGCGTCTACATCATGGCCATTCACATTCGGAATCACGTTCCAGCCGTAGGCTTCAAAACGCTTGGGCGTGTTGTCGGCAAACCAGTGCTCTACTTCACCGTCAATGGAAATGCCATTGTCGTCATACATCACGATGAGCTTGGACAGGCCCAAGGTACCGGCCAGCGAACAGGCCTCGTGAGAAATACCTTCCATCAGGCAACCATCGCCTAGGAACACGTAGGTGTTGTGGTCAACGACAGGGAAACCCGCTTCATTGAATTCAGCAGCCAACAGCTTCTCGGCCAAAGCCAAACCAACCGCGTTCGCAATACCCTGCCCCAATGGGCCGGTGGTGGTTTCAACTCCGGGGGTAATGTCAACCTCAGGGTGGCCTGGTGTTTTAGAATGCAGCTGACGGAAATTTTTCAGTTCCTCAATCGGCAGGTCATAGCCGGTCAGGTGCAGCAGCGCGTAAATCAGCATGGAACCGTGACCGTTGGACAACACGAAGCGATCACGATCAGCCCACAACGGGTTCTGAGGATTGTGCTTCAGGTGGCGGGCCCACAAGGCCACAGCGATTTCGGCCATGCCCATTGGCATGCCAGGGTGCCCGGATTTGGCGGCTTGAACTGCATCCATGGCGAGCGCGCGAATCGCGTTGGCCATGTTCTTTGACGAAGAGGACATAGGTATGGGGATTGAGGGTTATGCCTGTGGCAAAGTTGGAAAAAAATGAATTTTATCAAAGCTATTCCAATAAAGCGCCCCTTCGCGGACAAACCATTGAATAAAGACAGGGAAACATGAAACACGACAAAGGCAAGCGCTTACCACGCTTCTTGCTAGAACACTGCAATAGCGTGGGCCAAGTGCTTGATCTGTCAGACGACTTGATGCACTACGCCTCCCGGGTTTTGCGCCTGCGAGAAGGAGAGGCGCTGCGCGTATGGAACGGAAAGGGCTGTGAGTACCACGCCACAATTCACTATGCGTCGAAAAAACTGGCTCAAATTCAGGTCGGCGAGCAACTGGCCCTGCGAAACACCGAGCTAAATCGACCAGTGCACGTGCTTCAGGCATTGCCAGAAGGCGACAAAATGGATTGGGTACTCGAAAAATGCACAGAATTGGGCGTAGCTGGCTTTCACCCGGTTCAAGCCCAGCGCAGCGTGGTTAAACTGGAAGGGGAACGGGCGAACAAGCGGCAAGCCCACTGGGAACGGGTCGTGTTGGCAGCAAGCCTGCAAAGTGAACGGGGGCAAATGGCCCAGGTTGAACCGGTCCGAACGCTTTCCGCTGCACTTGAACACGTCGCGCTCACATGGCCCAACGCCCATGTACTTTGGTTTACACCGCAGGCTGAACTGGCATTGAGAAAGTGGACGCCCCAAGCTAACCCTGGGGAACCTTTGATCATTTGCGTAGGGCCTGAGGGTGGATGGTCACCTGAAGAGACTGATGCTGCCACGCAACTTGGCGCCTTGCCCCTGAATTTTTCGCAGCGCGTGTTGCGAACTGAAACATTTGCAGTCGCCTGTACAGCGCAGCTAACAGCCCTGCTAAACCTTGAAGCACACTGAACAACGAGAGAAACGGACATGAGCAGTACCCAAAGCAAAACAATGAACCATCAATTCAAGTTCAAAAACCCCAGCCTGTTGCAAACCAATCCGTTTGTATACGGCAGCTTTCATGAATGCGAAACCGACTTCGAAGTGGACAATCCGTCCACTGGGCAAACCATTGCGCAGGTTGGCAATACGTCCATTGCGCTGACCCATGACGCAATTCTGTGCGCGGAAAAAGCACTGAGCAGCTGGCGCAACACCACCGCCAAAAGTCGGGCGCAAATTTTGCGCAAGTGGTTTGACCTGATTATTGACAACGCCGACGACCTGGCTTTCTTGATGACCCTGGAACAAGGCAAACCACTTGCTGAGGCCAAAGGCGAGGTCATTTACGGTGCAAGCTTTGTGGAGTGGTTTGCTGAACAAGCCAAACGCATTGAAGGCAGCGTGCTGGAATCGCCCCAATTGGGTCGCGAATTGTTGGTGCTTAAACAGGGTATCGGCGTGTGCGCTGCCATTACACCCTGGAATTTTCCGATCGCCATGATTACCCGCAAAGTAGCACCTGCGCTGGCTGCGGGCTGCACCGTGGTTATCAAACCTGCAGAACAAACCCCGCTCAGCGCGCTGGCGCTGGCCGAACTGTCCCGCCAGGCGGGTATCCCCGCGGGCGTGCTGAACGTGATCACTGGCGACTCCAGCCGTTCTGTCGAGATCGGCAAAGTGTTGTGCGAAAGTGAGGTGGTCCGCAAACTGACCTTCACCGGCAGCACCGAGGTGGGCCGCATCCTGATGCAACAATGTGCGCCAACCATCAAGAAATTAAGCCTTGAACTGGGCGGCCATGCGCCATTTATTGTTTTTGAAGACGCAGATCTGGACAAGGCAGTGGAAGGCTTGGTGGCCTCCAAGTTTCGCAATGCTGGCCAAACCTGCGTGTGCACCAACCGTATTTATGTTCAACGCAGCGTGCAACAGGCTTTTGCCGAGAAACTGCTTGCCAAAGTGGCCAAACTGGAAGTGGGCGATGGCCTGAAAACCAAAGCCAGCATTGGCCCCATGATCGACGAGCAGGCAGTCGTCAAAGTTCAAAAGCATGTGGACGATGCCCTGAGCAAAGGCGCCAAACTTCTTCATGGCGGCAAGCCTCACGAACTGGGTGGCCGTTTTTTCCAGCCAACCCTGATCGACAACGCCGACCATCGCATGCTGGTGGCTCAGGAAGAAACATTTGGGCCACTTGCTGCCATTTTTCCGTTTGACACCGAAGAACAGGCCGTCAATTACGCCAACAATACGCCTTACGGCCTTGCCGCCTACTTCTATACCGAGAACTCGGCACGCACGTTCCGCGTAAGTCGCGCACTGGAATACGGCATGGTGGGAATCAATGTGGGCGTTTTCTCCAACGAGGTGGGTCCTTTTGGCGGGGTTAAGCAGTCAGGACTGGGTCGGGAAGGCTCGGTGTGGGGCATTGAGGAATTCCTGGAAATGAAGTACCTGTGCATTGGCACGCTCTAAGCTCGACAGCCCCGGTAACCATTACAATACGGGGCAATCAATGACCAAAAAATTGAATCAAGAAGGACACAGGCGCACATGCAAAAGAAACCGCTGACGTTTCAACAGGCCATTCTGACCCTGCAAAACTATTGGGACCAACAAGGTTGCGCCCTGTTGCAACCCTTCGACATGGAAGTGGGCGCTGGCACCAGCCACACCGCCACTTTTTTGCGCGCCTTGGGCCCTGAACCCTGGAATGCCGCCTACGTTCAGCCCTCGCGCCGTCCCAAAGACGGCCGCTACGGTGAAAACCCCAACCGCATGCAGCACTACTACCAGTTTCAGGTTGTGTTGAAGCCATCGCCAGAAAACATCATTGACCTGTACCTGGGCAGTCTGGAAGCCCTTGGCATTGACACCCAACAAAACGACATTCGGTTTGTGGAAGACAACTGGGAAAACCCAACCCTGGGTGCCTGGGGTTTGGGTTGGGAAGTGTGGTTGAACGGCATGGAAGTGACCCAGTTCACTTACTTTCAGCAAGTGGGCGGCCTGGACTGTTCGCCAATTTTGGGCGAAATCACCTACGGCATTGAACGCCTGACCATGTACCTGCAAGGCAAGGAAAATGTTTACGATCTGGTGTGGACCGAGCGCGAAGAAAAAGGCGTCAAGAAAGTGCTCACCTACGGCGATGTGTTCCACCAAAACGAAGTGGAGCAATCCACTTACAACTTTGAACACAGCAATGCAGACATGTTGTTCCGCCATTTTGGCGAGTACGAGACTGAGGCCAAACATTTGATCGAAGTTGGCCTGGCCTTGCCCGCTTACGAAATGATTCTGAAAGCTGCACACACGTTCAACCTGCTGGATGCCCGTGGTGCCATTTCCGTGACAGAGCGTGCGGCTTACATCGGCCGAATCCGCAATTTGTCGCGTGCAGTGGCACAGGCCTATTTCGATTCCCGCGAGAAGCTGGGCTTTCCCATGTGCAACACCCCCAACTCACAAGCCGCTTGATACACATGAATTCAACATTACTGGTAGAGCTGTTCACCGAAGAGCTCCCACCCAAAGCGTTACAAACACTGGGCAACGCGTTCGCCGAACTGCTGAGCAAAACACTGCGCGATGAAGGCCACCTCGCGGACAACAGCGCGGTGGAAGCTTTTGCCAGCCCACGCCGACTGGCATGCCGCATCACCAACGTGGCTGCGGTCAGCCCTGAGAAAAAAATTCAGGAACGCCTGCTGCCTGTAAAAATTGGTCTGGATGCCAACGGACAGCCCACCCCACCCTTGCAGAAAAAACTGGATTCACTGGGACTGGGCGCCATTGCTGTGGATCAACTGGAAACCATCAGCGATGGCAAACAGGATGTGCTGCACATTTCGCGCACCCAGGCAGGCAAGGCGCTTGAAGATTCGCTGACCAAAGCCCTGGATACTGCCACCACCAAACTGCCCATTCCCAAGGTGATGAGTTACCAGCGCCCAGATGGCAGCACGGTGCATTTTGTGCGCCCCGCCCACCGCCTGGTTTGCCTGCACGGTGACAAGGTAGTACCCGCGCAGGTATTGGGACTGGAGAGTGACCGAATTACACTGGGCCACCGCTTCCTGAGCCAGGGTGTGCTGAATATTGCCAGCGCCGACAGCTACGAGACACAACTTGAAACCGAAGGCAAAGTCATCGCCAGTTTCACGAAACGCAAGGCAGCCATTGTGAAATCACTGGCTGAACAAGCGGCTGGAGACAAGGTGGTACAACCCGAAGATTTGATCGACGAAGTGTGTGCACTGGTTGAATGGCCAGTGGTGTACGAAGCCGGCTTCGAAAAAGAATTTCTCGAAGTGCCGCAAGAGTGCCTGATTTTGACCATGCAGGCCAACCAGAAGTATTTCGCGATCACCGATCAAAACGGCAAGATGAAAAACCGCTTCTTGCTGGTTTCAAACCTGCTTACATCGACCCCGCAGTTGATCACAACCGGCAATGAACGCGTGTTGCGCGCGCGCTTGGCGGATGCCAAATTCTTTTTCGATCAAGATCGTAAAAAAACCCTGGAAAGCCGCCTGCCCGGCCTGGCCAATGTGGTGTACCACAACAAACTGGGCACCCAGAAGGACCGCAACGGTCGTTTGGTTGAGCTCGCCGCCGCCTTGGCACCCCTTTGTGGTGCCGATGTTGAACTGGCCAAACGCGCTGCCCTGCTTTGCAAGGCTGACCTGCTCACTGACATGGTGGGTGAATTCCCCGAGCTTCAAGGCAATATGGGCGAGCACTACGCGCACCACGACGGCGAACATGCGGATGTGGCACAGGCGATTGCAGACCATTACAGCCCCCGTTTTGCCGGTGACCAACTGCCACGCAACCCAGTTGGCTTGGCGGCAGCATTGGCCGACAAGCTTGAAACCATGGTAGGTATTTATGGCATTGGGCTGATTCCCACTGGCGACAAAGACCCGTTTGCCTTGCGCCGCCATGCCCTGGGTGTGATCCGCATGGTGATTGAGAAAAACCTGAAGCTGGATTTGATCGACGCATTGAACAAGGCCAGCAGCCTGTTCTCCGCATTCCCTGATTTCAAGCAAAGCGTAGAGGGCCTTGCCGGCTTTATCCAAGACCGCTTGCGCGGGTATCTGAAAGACCAAGGCTACACCACCGCAGAAGTTGAATCAGTACTCAGTCAAAACCCGAGCCAGTTCGCCGACCTGCCCAAACGCCTTGAAGCCGTGCGCGCATTCTCGCAATTGCCTGAATCGCAAGCCCTGGCAGCGGCCAACAAGCGCATCACCAACATACTGAAAAAGACCGAAGTGGGTTCTTCTGACGTGGATGCCAGCCTGTTACAGGTAGACGCCGAAAAGGCGCTGGCTGCGCAAGTCAAAGAAGTGGAGCCACATGCCACCCGGGCGTTCGAACAGGGTGATTATCAACAGGCCCTGTTGGTATTGGCCCCACTGAAAGCCAATGTAGACGCCTTCTTTGAAAACGTCATGGTCATGGACAACAACGAAGCGCTGAAGAATAATCGCTTGGCATTGTTGAAACACATGCATGGCTTGATGAACCGCGTGGCCGATATTTCACAATTGGCCGCTTAAAGTCAGAACACAGAGCAAGGACAGTTCATGAAACTTATCGTGCTGGATCGGGATGGCGTCATCAATGAAGACTCGGACGAGTACATCAAGTCCGTGGATGAATGGATTCCCATTCCCGGCAGCATGGAAGCGATTGCTCGCTTGAACCGTGGCGGATTTCGCGTGGTCGTCGCCACCAATCAAAGTGGAATATCGCGCGGCATGTTTGATCTTGAAACGCTTTCAGCCATGCACAAAAAAATGCATGAACTGGCTGGCGTTGCTGGCGGGCACATTGAAGGAATTTTCTTTTGCCCCCACGGGCCGGACGACAAATGCAATTGTCGCAAACCCAAACCAGGTCTGTTCCAGGAAATTCAGGCACGCACCGGCTTTAACCTTGAGGGTGTGCCCTGCGTGGGCGACTCACTCAGGGACCTGCAAGCAGGTGCAAGCATGGGTTGCAACACATTCCTGGTTAAAACCGGCAAAGGCAAAAAAACACTGGAAAAAAGCAAAGACGAATTGCCCAAAGGTACTTTGGTGTTCGACAATCTGACTGCAGTCGCCGAACATTTGGTACCCGACGACCCTTTCGCAAACAATCGATAACAACTAAAACTCGTTCGGAGGCCCGTGGTGAGATCCTTCATTGGTTCTATCCTGTTTTTTGTCTACGTGGTGGTGTACACACCCATTCACGCAACGCTGTTGCTCTTGGTCTCCCCCTTCATTTCCATCCGCAACAGGTATGTGTTTGCCTGCTGGTGGAATGCACTGAACATCAAAATGTTGCGATTGTTGTGCAATATCCAGTACAACATTGAAGGCATGGAGCACCTGCCCAACACAGGCGCCATCATCCTGGCCAAGCACCAGTCAGCTTGGGAAACATTTGGTATTCCCGCAAACCTGTTACCGCGCCAGCTCTGCCTGGTGTACAAAAAAGAATTGCAATATGTGCCATTCTTCGGCTGGGCGTTGTGGGTGCTGCGCATGGTCCCAATCGACCGAAAAAATGGTGTTGAAGCATTCGAACAGGTAAAAACCATGGCCGGCAAGCGCATGAAAGAAGGCGCCTGGATGATGTTTTTCCCCGAGGGTACCCGCGTGCCTGTGGGCTACAAGCGCCGCTACAAAACTGGCGGCACCAGGCTGGCGGTTGCCACCGGCACACCGGTGGTGCCCGTGGCTCACGATGCGGGTGAATACTGGAAACGCAAGGGATTTTTCAAAAAAGCAGGAACAGTCACCTTGCGTTTTGGTCCACCCATATCCCCCGAGGGCCATGATGCAGAAAGCCTGATGAAAGTGGTTGAAGACTGGATTGAGGGTGAAATGCACAAGATCAGCCCGCACCGCTACACCAGCGCCGAAACCCCTTTGGTGGGCAAAGGCGACAGCTAATCCATGCAACTTACGGCAGCACCTCACCCCACTGAAGTTCGCAGCATTGAACTGCCGTGGGGGCTGTGCAGCTATATCCTAAAGCGGAGCAAACGCCGGTCAGTCGGGTTTTTGATTGGCGATCAAGGTTTGCAAATTTCTGCACCCTTGCGCCTTTCAATCACCGAACTGAACTCGATTATTGCGGGCAAATCGTCATGGATTGAGCAGCGCCTGAAACAATGGGAAACACGCAGCCGACAAACGATTTCCCTTTCCAGCCTGCTCGATGATGGCAAACCCATTCCAGTTCGAGGCGAACCCTACCATCTGGAAACCCTGCCACCGCGAAGCAAGGCACTGTTGAACCCTTGGACAAAAAGCATTGCTTTACCAGTCTGTGAAAGTTCTGCGCAACGCAACAAGGCCATTGAAAAAGTATTGAAGGCCCACGCCAAGGAAGTGTTTACACACATGGCCAGCAAGTTGCTTGAGCGACAGCCCGCAGCGCAGCGTTTGCCTAACTTTTCGATTCACTTGAGTAGCCCAATTTCACGTTGGGGCAGCTGCAACAGCCAGCGCGAGGTTCGCCTGAACTGGCGCTTGGTTCACTACCCGCCGCAACTGATTGAGTACGTGATTGCACACGAGTTGGCACACCTTGTTGAAATGAATCACAGTGCGCGCTTTTGGGCCGTGGTTGAAAGCCTGATGCCCGATTACCAAACGCCGCACAAAACCCTGTCAAAAATGAATCCTGCCGAGGTACCTGTACTATGAGAATTCTTCACACCATGCTGCGCGTTGGCGACCTTCAACGGTCCATCGATTTTTACACCAAGGTCATGGGCATGAAAGTGATTCGAACCACTGAGCGTGCAGATCAAGGTTACTCACTGGCCTTTGTCGGATATGGCAGTGAGCAGGAAGGCGCTGTGCTTGAACTGACCTACAACCACGGCGTTGACAGCTACGATCTGGGCACGGCATACGGACACATTGCAATCGCAGTAGAAGATGCTTATACACAATGCGATCGCATTTTGGCAGCCGGTGGCAATGTCACTCGCCCCGCTGGTCCAGTGAAAGGCGGCAGCACCATAATCGCATTTGTAACAGATCCCGATGGCTACAAAATCGAATTGATTCAGACTGCAGGCTAAGCCACACGGTACGTAAACAGGTCCCCTGCCTGCGAGCACAGGCAAGGCCTTGCGGCCCACTTTGACAAACAGAAGTCAAGTAAAAAATTTCCGTTTTTTTCCAGTTTTAGGGTCGAATAAAATCGCCCTGCCCGTTACAATGGGCTGCTCGAAATTTGCTTAAATTTTGTGCAACGTGCGCATTGCTCATTTAACACTTCCAAATAATCTGTTCTTGGCCCCAATGGCCGGCGTGACAGATCGCCCCTTCCGCCAGTTGTGCAAAAAACTGGGCGCGGGACATGCTGTGTCGGAAATGGCGGCAAGCAACCCCGCTTTGTGGAAAACTGACAAAAGCACGCGCAGATTGAACCACTACGGCGAAACCAAACCCATCGCAGTACAAATTGCGGGAGCCGACCCGGAAATGATGGCGCACGCCGCTGCCTACAACATTGAACGCGGCGCACAAATCATCGACATCAACATGGGCTGTCCCGCAAAAAAAGTGTGTGCGGTTGCGGCAGGTTCTGCATTGTTGCAAAACGAAAGTCTGGTCGAGCAGATTTTAAAAGCTGTGCATGCTGAATGTGAACAACGCGGCGTGCCACTTACTTTGAAGTACCGCACGGGCTGGTCACCCGAACACAAGAATGCAATTCACATTGCGCAAATGGCTGAATCGATTGGCGTATCGCTTTTAACCCTTCATGGCCGCACGCGTGCCTGCGGATACGCAGGTGACGCCGAGTACGACACCATCAAGGCCGTGAAACAGGCAGTCAATATTCCGGTCATAGCCAATGGCGACATCACCAGCCCTGAGAAGGCAAGATACGTACTGGATTACACTGGCGCAGACGGTCTGATGATAGGCCGGGCTGCCCAAGGCAACCCCTGGATTTTTAGAGAAGTACTGCATTACCTGAAAACGGGTGAACACATTGATCCACCCACCCTCGAAGAAGCCCATGATGTCATGATGCATCACTTGCGTGATCACCATGAATTTTATGGAGAGAAAACGGGCATGCTCACCGCCCGAAAGCATTTGCAATGGTATCTTTGCGGCCCAGCCGGAAAAAACAACACTGTGGTCGACCAACTCATGTTGGCGCAAACCACCTGCGAACAATTGCGCATTGTTGATGAATTTTTTCTGAACTGGTTATCAAGCGGCCAGCAGTACTTCGCCGCTGCAAACGATTCACTCCAACCAACACCAAAAAGAAGATTGGCAGCATGAAACCCAATGACAGTGATCTAAGTCCTATCACCATTTCAGAGTGCATACGCAATAACCTGGACAAGTTCTTTGACGATCTTGAAGGTGAATGCGCCAAGTCGGTTTACGACATGGTGCTGTCTGCCGTGGAGCGACCCATGCTCGAAGTGGTCATGGAAAAAGCCAACATGAACCAAACCATTGCAAGCCAAATGCTGGGCATCAACCGCAACACACTGCGCAAAAAACTGCAGCAACACGGCCTCATCTGATTTTTAATTTTTACCGGCCGCCTCAAAACCGGCCTCTGAAACCATGACATCAAATCCAACCATCAAACGCGCGCTGCTGAGCGTGTCCGACAAAACCGGCATTCTTGAGTTGGCCAAAGCGTTGGCCGATCGCGGTGTGGAAATATTGTCCACAGGCGGAACTGCCAAACTGCTGGCTGAGAAAGGCCTGGTCGTGAAAGAAGTAAGCAGCCACACCGGCTTTCCTGAAATTATGGATGGTCGCGTAAAAACTCTGCACCCCAAAATTCACGGTGGCATTCTTGCGCGCCGCGATTTGCAAAGCCACCTGGATGCCATGGAAGAACATGGTATTGGCGCAATCGATTTGGTGGCAGTGAATCTGTATCCCTTCGACAAGGCGACTGCCGGCGACAATGTGAAGCTGGAAGATGCAATTGAGAATATCGACATTGGCGGCCCAGCCATGGTGCGCGCTTCTGCAAAAAACTACACAGGCGTCACTATCATTGTTGACCCCGCCGATTACGGCAAAGTCATCGATGAAATCAAAAGCAATGACGGTTCAACCACACTGAAAACACGCAGTGGTTTGGCAGCGAAAGCTTACGCCCACACTGCGCGCTATGACGGCGCAATTGCTGCCTTTCTGACCAGCCTCACAGGCACTGAAGGTGCACTGGAAGACACACCCGCTCGCATTGAATACCCGGAAGTGCTTTCCATGCAATTCCACAAAGTGCAAGACATGCGCTACGGCGAAAACCCACATCAAAGTGCTGCTTTCTACCGCGAGGCGAAGGCGCCCGTGGGTCTACTGGCCAACTACCGCCAATTGCAAGGCAAAGAATTAAGCTTCAACAACATTGCCGATTCCGATGCAGCCTGGGAATGCGTAAAAACATTTGATGCACCAGCCTGTGTCATCATCAAACACGCCAACCCATGTGGCGTGGCTGTCGCAGAAGGCACATTGAATGCCTATCACAAGGCTTTCAAAACAGACCCCACTTCCGCATTTGGCGGCATCATTGCCTTTAACCGCCCAGTCGATGAAGCCACCGCACAGGCCGTGGCAAAACAGTTTGTCGAAGTGGTCATCGCACCTTCGTTTGATGAAGCCGCACGCACGGTATTTTTCGCCAAACAAAACGTTCGCCTGCTGGAAATTCCAGTAGAGACAGGCATGCACAAGTTTGATTACAAACGCGTGGGTGGTGGCTTGCTGGTGCAAAGCCCCGATGAACGCAATGTGCAGCAAAGTGAAATCAAAGTGGTCAGCAAACGCCAGCCTACCGAGCAGCAATGGGCTGATTTGATGTTCGCCTGGCGCTGTGCGAAATTTGTGAAAAGCAATGCGATTGTGTTCTGCAAGGACGGCATGACCATGGGTGTGGGTGCTGGCCAAATGAGCCGTGTGGATTCTGCACGCATTGCATCCATCAAGGCACAAAACGCAGGCCTTACTTTGGCCGATAGCGCTGTTGCATCCGATGCATTCTTCCCCTTCCGCGATGGTCTGGATGTGGTGGTCGATGCAGGCGCAAGCTGCGTAATTCAGCCCGGTGGTTCCATGCGCGACGAGGAAGTGATTGCAGCGGCCGATGAACGCAACATTGTGATGGTGCTGACCGGTGTGCGCCACTTCCGCCATTAATTTCAACACCACACACCCTCAGCTGTGATGCGCATACTTGGCATAGACCCGGGCCTGCGCATCACCGGTTACGGCGTGGTCGATATCATTGAAAGCCAACAGATTTACGTGGCCAGTGGTGTGATCCGCTCCAATTCCGACGCTTCCCTGCCCGACCGTTTACACACCCTGTTCACTGGGCTTTGCGAACTGGCCGATCTGTACAAACCCCAAGTGGCCGTGGTTGAAAAAGTGTTTGTGAACGTGAACCCGCAATCAACACTGCTGCTTGGTCAAGCACGTGGTGCGGTGCTCACCGCACTCACCCACAGTGGGCTCGCAGTAACTGAATACACCGCATTGCAAATCAAGCAAGCAATTGTTGGGCACGGCAAAGCCAACAAAGAACAGGTGCAGGAAATGGTGAAACGTTTGCTCAAGCTGCCAGCCCACCCTTCAGCCGATGCGGCCGATGCCTTGGCCGCGGCCTTAACCCACGCACAAAGCAGCAAACTGTTGGGTGCACTGGCTGCCAAAGACCTGCCTGCCAGTATTTTCAAAACACGCACCCGAAAGGGCCGCACCAGCTGGAAATGAATTCGCTTGGCGTATAATCAAATTCAGTTTACTGTGATTATGAACAGTGTGGAGAAACTGCAATGATTGGTCGCCTGAAAGGCACTTTGCTCGAAAAAAATGCACCCTGGGTTCTGGTCGATGTTCAAGGTGTTGGCTATGAACTGCAGGTGCCCATGAGCACGTTGTTCAACTTGCCGGAAATTAATGGCATTTGCACCTTGCTTACTCATCTGGTTGTTCGCGAAGACGCGCACACCCTGTACGGCTTTCAAAACATTGCGGAAAAAAACCTGTTCAAAACCTTGATCAAGGTGTCAGGCATTGGTCCGCGAACTGCCTTGGCCATTTTGTCCTCTATTTCCACCCACGACTTTCTGCTGGCCGTACAAAGCCAGGAAACAGCGCGCCTGGTGAAAATTCCCGGCATTGGCAAGAAAACAGCTGAACGTCTGTTATTGGAACTGAAAGGACAAATTGTGGCACTGGGCGGCACCGCCAATATTGCAGAAGGCATGCCACTGCCAATTGGAAATCAAAGCGAAATTGTTCAAGCCCTGTGCGCACTGGGTTATTCTGACAAAGAAGCCGCGCTGGCCTGCAAGGGTCTGCCCGAGGGCACCAGTGTCACTGATGGCTTGAAGCTGGCACTACGCAATTTGTCAAAAGGCTAACCGAGATAATCCACGATGATTGAACCCGATCGCCTCATCAGCCCAAGCAAAACCACTCCCGCCGAAGAAGCCTTTGAGCGCGCATTGCGCCCCAAGCATTTGGACGAATATGTGGGGCAACAAAAAATTCGCGATCAACTCGATATCTTTATCGCAGCAGCGCGCGCGCGCAAAGAAGCACTTGACCACGTGCTGCTATTTGGCCCACCTGGCTTGGGCAAAACCACACTGGCCCATATTCTGGCCCGTGAGATGGGTGTAAACCTGCGCCAAACTTCAGGCCCGGTGCTTGAACGCCCAGGCGACTTGGCGGCATTGCTGACCAACCTTGAAGCCAACGATGTGTTGTTCATCGATGAAATTCACAGATTGTCGCCTGTGGTGGAAGAAATTTTGTATCCCGCGCTTGAAGACTATCAAATCGACATCATGATCGGCGAAGGGCCAGCGGCTCGAAGCGTGAAACTCGATTTGCAGCCATTCACGCTGGTGGGTGCCACCACCCGTGCCGGCATGTTGACCAACCCGCTGCGCGACCGGTTTGGCATTGTGTCCCGGCTTGAGTTTTACACCCCCGAAGAGCTTTCGCGCATTGTGGCTCGTTCAGCCAATTTGCTGGACACCCCGGCAGAGGCCTCAGGCTGCCTCGAAATTGCACGCCGCTCACGCGGCACTCCACGCATCGCTAACCGCTTGCTGCGCCGAGTTCGCGATTATGCGCAGGTGAAAGCCGATGGCGTGATTACTGCTGCTGTGGCCGATGCTGCCCTAAGCATGCTAGACGTGGACAAAGTGGGCCTGGATCCGATGGATCGCCGATTACTGGAAACCATCATCCACAAATTTGGTGGCGGGCCAGTGGGGCTCGAAAGTGTGGCCGCTGCAATTGGTGAGGAAAAAGACACGATCGAGGACGTGATTGAACCCTATCTGATTCAGCAAGGCTACATTCAACGCACGCCTCGTGGCCGCATTGCAACCTTGAATACTTACGCACACTTTGGTTTGACTGCACCAGCCAGTTTGGCGGGCACGCATGCAGCAAATTCGCAGCAAGGCGATTTGCTGTAGGCCCTGGGCTGCAGATTTCCTTCGCCAACTCAGCAGCGAAGTCCCAATCAATCCTCAGCCGCTTTCACCGGCTTACTTGCACCCACTTTCGCCGTGGCTGGCTTTCGCACCGCCGGCTTCTTCGCCGCTACAGGTCGCTTTTCAGTGGTTGCCTTGCTAGAAACAATCGGCTCAACCCTCTTGCTTTCCCACGTCACGCCCAACGCGGCTTCAAGCTCTTCCAGTGCCTCGCCGGTGTACACCGACAAACGCTGCATGGAAGGCAAGGCATCGTGATCGCCAGTAAACGCCACATTGAACTGGCCTGAATAACTCACCACCGTGATATTCAAAGCCTGCCCATGCGGAATCAGGGAGATTGGGTAGAACTGCTCCAAGCGGCAACCCGAGAAATACAAATCACGTGATGGGCCAGGGACGTTCGATATCACTGTGTTGAAAATTGGACGCGTCAAGCCACCTAAGCCTGACACCAATTGCAACATCATTGGCGCCATCAACATAATGGTGTAGTTGTTGATCGCCTCTTTGGGCATGGCCTGCAAATTGGCTTTGGCCAACTGCGTCGAACGTCGAATTTCTTTCAAACGCGTCAGAGGATCGGCTTCGGTTGTGTACAGGTTGGCGATGATAAAGCTGATCGCATTGCCGCCATCCAGGTCGTCGGCCGGGCGCACGGACACTGGCAAACCGGCTGTCAACGACTCGGACGGCAAGGCATCACGTTCCAGCAAATAGCGACGAATGGAACTCGAACAAATCGCCAGAAAAATATCGTTCACACTCACCTTGGCCGCCTCGGCCACGGCGCGAATACGCTCTAGCGGATATGTTTGAGTGGCCAGTCGGCGGGCTCCACCCACGCGCTTGTTCACAATTGATTTCGGACCTGAAAACGGTGTGGCCAAAGCCGGATCTGTGGGTTTGACCGCTTCTCGCATCAAATCCATGAGTGCACGACCCGCGGCGGGCAAGGATTGCCCACTGAGCTTTGCAGCCTCCCAGGCTTCCCGAGCCTGGTCCGCGAAGTGCTGGGGTTCAGTGTTCTTTTTCTTTCGGCTAATGGTGCCAACAGACCAAGGGGCAGGCAGCGACATACTTTCTTTTGCAGACTTGCCAAAAATGCGCTCCATCAAACGCATACCACCCACACCGTCCATCAGCGAATGGTGCATTTTGGTGTACAAGGCGAAACGATTGCCGTAAAGGCCTTCAATCAGGTGCATTTCCCACAGTGGTTTTCGAAAATCCAGCGGGTGAGAATGCAGACGGGAAATCAGTGTACCCAATTCGCGTTCACCGCCAGGTGCCGGCAAAGCGCTGTGACGGAAGTGATAATCCAGATCAATTTTGTCAGCCTCAATCCATTTGGGCATCAAGGTCAACAAGCGGGGACTGGACAAACGGTAATTGAAAGGCGGTGCAAACTCCACGGAGTTTCGCAGCAACTGAACGATCCGGCCGACGGCTTGTTGAGTGGTTTCGCCCTCTGGCACAGTGAAAATTGCCATGCTGCCTACATGCATGGGCGCTTCTTTTGATTCGACGTACAGCCAGGATGCATCCAGCAATGGGATATTTCTCGCCATGTCAGTGGTCTCCGCTTCTCGTTGTTATTTGAATGTGAATATTTAATTAATTTAATAGTGGCAGGATCCCACAACCCCAAAGGAAAGCCCTACTCCTGCTTACAATATTGTAAGCATACTAGAGACGGGCCATTTCATGACATTCAAGTACTCTCTGCGCGTTTATTTTGAAGACACCGATGCCGGGGGCATCGTTTATTACGGCAATTACCTCAAATTCATGGAACGTGCACGAAGTGAATGGTTCCTGCAGCAAAGTATCGGCATGAAATCGCTGATGAATGACCATCATTTGGTGTTCGTTGTCAGCCGAACAGAATTGAACTACCTTCGCTCTGCTAAACTTGAGGATGTACTTGAAATATCAGTGGAACTCACTGAACTTAAGCGAGTTTCCGCAGTCTTCAAGCAAATCGTAACGCGCAACGGCGAGGTGCTGTGCGAGGGCAAAACCAAGGTGGGCTGTGTCAACACGGAAACCCTGAAACCCAGCGCAATACCCCCCGCTGTGTATCAACAACTCAACCAATTGATGCCGTAGTGCGTTACAAGAAACAAATCATTTTCCTTACCGCGGATTGTTAATGGATATCTCTACCGACATGTCGTTCATTTCCCTGATCGCAGAGGCCAGCCTGGTTGTCCAGTTGGTCATGTTGATTCTGGTCATGATTTCCCTCATTTCATGGGCCACCATTTTCAAAAAATGGGCCGTATTGAAGCGCACCAAGCAACAGGCCGACAAATTTGAAGAAGAATTCTGGTCGGGCGGAGACCTGAATACCCTGTTTCAACGCGCCGGCATGCGCCGCAACGATGCAGGCCCGCTTGAACGTATTTTCGAGGCTGGCATGAGCGAGTTTCTTCGCGCCCGCGACAAAAAAGGTTTAACTGATTATTCCCTGATCATCGACGGTGCCCGCCGCGCCATGAAAGCCGCATTCCAGCGCGAGAATGAAATTCTGGAACGCAACCTCCCCTTTCTCGCATCGGCCGGTTCCGTCAGCCCCTACATTGGCCTGTTCGGCACGGTGTGGGGCATCATGCATGCCTTCGTGGGCTTGGCCAATGTGCAACAAGCCACCCTGGCGTCAGTAGCACCGGGCATTGCTGAAGCGCTGATTGCTACCGCAATCGGTCTGTTCGCCGCCATTCCGGCAGTGGTGGCTTACAACCGCTACGCCAATGACATTGATCGCTTGTCTACCCAGTTTGAATCTTTCGTTGAAGAATTTTTGAACATTCTGCAACGCCAACACTAATGGCAGCACGAATGGCAGCAACGACACCAGCAATGAGCAACAGGAAATTTAATCGATGAAAGCCGAACTTGGACGAAAATCCAGACGCGCCATGAACGAGATCAATGTGGTGCCCTACATTGACGTGATGTTGGTGTTGCTGATCATTTTCATGGTCACGGCCCCAATGATTACTCCATCAGTGATTGATTTGCCGTCCATGGCCAACACCAATCCACCCAAGCAAATGCGCCCCATCGAAGTGACTGTACGCCAGGTGGGCAATTTGCTGGTCAAGGACATGAAAACCAATAAAACCACCGAAGTGACTTTGGAAAACCTGGCCGCTGAAGTGAAAAAATTGCAGGCCGACGAGCCCGATCGCCCTGTGGTCATTTCAGCCGAGAAAGCCATTCAGTATCAGGCCGTGGTTGACGCAATGGATGCTTTGCAAAACGCACAAATCCAGAAAGTCGGCCTGCTGGTGAAACCGAAAAGCAAATGAGCGCAGACTTAACCCGACCACGCAACGGCTGGGAATTCACACCAGCCCACCAAGCATTGCTTTCCAAAATGAGCAAGGAAAGCGGGCTTGAGGCACGCCTTGACCCCCCGGTGGACCACACTGGCGAAAAGGCAGGGCTGACCGTGTCCGTGCTTGCGCATTTAACTTTGGTGGCGTTTTTTGTCGTGGGGTTGAACTGGAACACAGAGGAACCGGCTGCGTTTGAAGCAGTGTTGTGGTCTGAAATGCCGGCCAATGAGCCAATTGCCGTGCAACAGCCCAAACCCGAACCAGTGCCGGAACCCGAGCCACCAAAGCCTGTGGTTGAAACACCGCCACCACCCAAGCCAGTGGAGCCACCCAAAGCCGATATCGAATTGCCCAAACCCGAGCCCAAGAAGAAGCCAGAGCCCAAGCCAGAACCAAAAAAGCCGGAGCCCAAGCCAGAACCGAAAAAACCCGAACCCAAGCCTGAGCCGAAGAAGCCAGAACCCAAAATTGACCCTGAAGTGGCCAAGAAACTTCGCCAGGAAGAGCTTGCGCGCATTATGGGTGGAGCACCCAATACCGGTAGCACCTCTGCCGGCACCAGTCGAAACAAAGCGCTGTACAGTGACCGAATTCGGCAATATGTACGCAGTAAACTGGTGTTTCCCGGGGCCGACACCGTCGACGGAAACCCGGAAGCAGTGTTCGAGGTCAAGCAACTTCCCAATGGGGAGATTGTCTCTATCACACAGAAAAAAAGCAGTGGGTTGCCAGCGTGGGACAGCGCTGTGGAGCGTGCCTTGCAGCGCTCCAGCCCGCTACCCAGGGCCGAAGACGGTTCAGTTGAACCAGTGCTTGTCCTCTCATTCCGTCCAAAAGACGTTTAATTCATAGTGAAACAATGAACTACGCCAACCAAGCCATGTATTTACCAACAACAACTACGCTGTGGCTTCGCCTGCAGCGAGCCGCGCGCGCCCTGCTGGCTGTCGCTGTGTTTGCTGCAGTACCAATATCTGCGCAGGCACAACTGAAAATTGACATCACCGGGGTGGGCACCAATCAAATTGCATTCTCGGCAGCACCTTTCCAGGGCAACCAGGGTTTGCCTGAAGACATCAAAAAGGTGATTGAAGACGACTTGGTGCGAAGTGGTTTTTTTCGGGCCATCAACACCACCAGCAATGTTGAATTGAATGAATCCACGCTGATCGACCCCTCTGCCTGGAAATCAATTGGAGTGGATGCCCTGATCGTGGGTTCGGTGAAAAAGCTGCCTGACGGGCGGTTGGACTTGCGCTTTAACCTGCACGACACAGCCCAGCAAAAGTCACTCGGCAAATTCAGCTATGTGATTGCACCCTCAGCCTTGCGCCTGCATGCCCACAAAATTGCTGATTTTGTGTACGAAAAAATGCTGGGCGAGAAAGGTGTGTTTTCCACGCGCCTGGCCTATGTTGAAAAAGCCCCAGGTCGCTACCGCCTGATTATCGCGGATGCCGATGGTGCCAACCCACAAGTTGCGCTGGCCTCCAAAGAACCCATTATTTCGCCAGCTTGGTCGCCAGACGGCACGCAACTTGCGTATGTTTCCTTCGAAACGCGCAAACCTGTTGTGTTTGTTCACACACTTGCAACAGGTCGCCGCAAGGCAATGGCGAATTTCAAAGGCAGCAACAGTGCGCCTGCCTGGTCAGCCAATGGCCAACAACTTGCAGTGGTACTGACCAAAGATGGTGGATCGCAAATTTTCTCGATGAATGCCGATGGATCAGGCCTGAACCGACTGACCAATACCGGTGGAATCAACACCGAACCCGCGTACAGTCACGACGGTCGAAGCATCTATTTCACTTCTGACCGAGGAGGTGGTCCACAAATTTATCGAATGAGCACAAATGGTGGTGATGCGGCACGCGTAACGTTCGAAGGTGGATACAATATCTCGCCTCGAATTAGTCCCGATGACAAAACATTGACCTATGTGACTCGTCGAGACGGGCAATTTCGAATCGCCGCACTGGATTTGGCAGGTGGCACAGAAATGCTTCTGACAAATACTGGGCGCGACGAAAGCCCAAGCTTCGCACCGAATGGCCGCTACATTTTGTATGCGACCAAGTCGGGCGGCAAAGGGACCCTGGCCGTGGTGTCAAAAGACGGACGAATCAAGTACACCTTGAGCAGTTCGGGCGCTGACATTTCGGAACCCACCTGGGGCCCGTTCATAAATGATTGATTTTGAATTTGTTTTAACTGGTTTTACACTAAACATTCTTTAGGTCTGGAGAAAAAAAATGAAACACTCAATGGTCAAGTACTTGGCGATTTCCGCAATGGTGGCCGTATTGGCCGCTTGTAGCTCTGCCGTTCCTTTGAACGACAAGCCTACAGTTGAATCAAAAACCGGCACAGCGCCTGGTTCTGGTGACGGCCGCGCCGTACCCACAGTAACCCCAGGTGATGCCGATCCCCTGAACGATCCTCAAGGCGTGCTGGCCAAGCGCAGCGTTTATTTCGACTACGACAGCTACACTGTCAAGTCAGAGTACCGTGAGCTGGTTCAAAACCACGCCAAATACCTGGTTGCCAACCCCAACCGCAAAGTTGTTATTCAAGGCAACACCGACGAACGCGGTGGCGCTGAATACAACCTGGCCTTGGGCCAGCGCCGTGCCGACGCAGTGAAAACGCTGATGTTGGCTTTGGGCGTAAAAGAAGGTCAGATTGAAACAGTCAGCTTCGGCAAAGAAAAGCCAAAAGCAACTGGTAGCAACGAAGCCGCTTACGCTGAAAACCGTCGCTCTGACATCGCTTATCAGTAATCAAGGAAACCATTCGAGATGACTTTGAACTTCAAGCAACAAGCCTGGGTAGCTGCCCTGTTCTGCGCCTTTGCATCCAATTCCGCATTTGCGATATTTGATGACACGGAAGCACGCAAGGCAATTCTGGACTTGCGCCAGCAGGTTAAGGTGCTAGAAGACCGGGTTGCTCGAATGGAAGCCGCGAATCAGGGGCAGCTGTCATTGGCCCAGTCCCTGAGTGACAAAGACCGAGAGATCGCCCGCTTGCGTGGCGATCTCGAAGTCGCCAACAACAACATTCGCAAGCTACAGGAAGACAATCGCATCCTGTATACAAACCTTGACGACCGCATCAAGAAACTTGAGCCCAAAGCCGTTCAACTTGATGGTGAGGAACTCACGGTTCCGCCCGAACAATTCAATGATTATCAAGCCGGTCTTGATCATTTCAAGGCGGGTAATTACAAAGACGCAGCCCTGCAATTTCAGGATTTCCTGAACAAATACAAACAAAGCAAGCTTGAACCACAAGTTCGCTACTTTTTGGGCAGCACCCAGTTTGCACAAGGCGAGTACAAAACTGCGCTGGTAACACAACGCGACCTGGCGAAAGATTTTCCGGACAGCCCACGTGCACCAGACGCGTTGCTCAGCATGGCCAGTTCACAACTGGAGTTAAAAAGCATTCCTGGCGCCAAGAAAACCCTGGGTGAGCTGATCGCCAAATACCCCAGCAGCCCCGCGGCCGCCAGCGCGAAAGCCCGACTCGAAGCGCTGAAATAATCCCCGGGAAGTTATCGCAGCAACTATGCGCGCTTTTGCGCATACACAGTTAAAATACCGGCACTTCAACACAAAGGTGCCGGTTCATGGAAGAAATCAACCTTAGCAGCATTCAAAGCATCGTGCTTTGGGCCACTTTTGCCGTGGGCCTTGCCTTCGGTGCCATTTCCCATCGCACCCACTTTTGCACCATGGGTGCAATTGCCGACGTTGTAAACTTTGGTGACTGGAATCGCATGCGGATGTGGCTTCTGGCGATCGCCGTTGCAACACTTGGCCTTCAGGGATTAAGCATCACGGGTCACGCCAATCTCAACGACACGATTTTTTTGAACAGCCAATGGTCTTGGCTGTCAGGTATTGTCGGTGGCCTGCTGTTTGGCGCGGGCATGGTATTGGCGTCGGGTTGCGGCAGTAAAACATTGATACGCCTGGGTGCCGGAAACTTAAAAGCCTTGATGGTTTTCGTGATCATGGGAATCACTGCGTACATGACCCTCAAAGGCGTCTTCGGCGTGTTTCGCGCCAACCACCTTGATCCGGTTCGCTTTGAGTTTAGCAGCAGCCCCTATTTGCCCGAGCTATTGGCCAATCTGTTCAGCCAAGAGCCAGCTGGTTTGATACCCATTCTGGCTATCGCTCTGCCTGTGATCCTGCTGATCATGGCATTGGGTAGCAAATCAGCCTGGAACAAAGAAGTAATTGTTGGCGGTGCTGGCGTGGGTCTCACTATCGTGGCTGCCTGGTGGGTCGTATTTCAGGTGGCTTACATTCCAGAACACCCAGACACGCTGGAAGCAGCCTATTTGGGCACATATGCCAACCGGGCTGAAGGCTTCAGCTTCGTGGCACCTTATGCCTACACACTTGAATGGTTGATGTTTTTTTCGGACGTTACACGGGTGCTCACAGTGGGCGTTGTGGCCTGCTTTGGCGTCATTCTGGGAGCCACTGCCAACGCCTTGATGGAGAAATCATTTCGCTGGGAAACATTCCAGGGTGTCGAAGACACTGCCAACCACACTGTGGGTGCCGTGATGATGGGTGTGGGCGGTGTACTCGCCTTGGGCTGCACCGTGGGCCAGGGTTTAAGCGGCGTAAGCACCCTGTCATTGGCCTCATTCGTGGCCTTGGGCAGCATTGTAGTTGGCGCCCTGGGAGCCTTGAAATATCAAATGTGGCGCGTGGAGCGCATGGTTTAACTTTCATGACAAAGAAGTGAAGAAGCTCTTCTTTTTTTAAGAAAGCTCAGTTATACTCTCGGTCTTCGGCGAATTAGCTCAGCCGGTTAGAGCGACGGAATCATAATCCGCAGGTCCGGGGTTCGAATCCCTGATTCGCCACCAAACAAAAAACCCCTCAGTGAAAGCTGAGGGGTTTTTCTTTTATGCCCAACTGTTGACTTTGCTCACAAATCCTTCTCAAACAGCATCCAAACATCGCCTCCTTATACGTTGCATTACTAACTTTAATTAGTATAACAACGATTGTTCAAAACCATAATCACGGTTATTATTTTTAGAAAGATGCATCTAAAAATGCACTTTAACAGTAACAACTGTTAACAAAGGCAAGAGAGAACAGTCGCAGTACCTAAACAGCTGCAACCGTCCTTTCTTCTACAAAAACAGCTTGCTAGGAGGAGATGACACGTGTTCAAGCTGAATAAACTATCTGCAGTAATCGCCATTGGATTGGGAACTGCATTACCCGTACAAGCCGGTCTGCTCGACGATCTGATCGGTGCCAAATTCAACCCGGTCAGCACCAACAAAGGCGTAGCACCTGAGGGTCAGAAAGGCTCCTTCAGCAAGCCATTTGCGGAGCCTTTTGTCTACGAACGCTCCGTAGCTGACGATAACAATCCGGATTTACAAGGCATTCGAACAGACAACAAATGCGAAGGCATTGGCGCGAATGGCAAGCTACGCTGCAAACCTGCAGCGGGTACCATCTCCATGCTACCCAATGGCGACTTCCTGTATTTCAACGCGCTTGAAGGCACAGAGGATTTTGAGTTCAGCATTTTGGTGGACTTCGGTCAAAAAGCGATTAACGACCAAACCCGCATGATGCGCATCCCGGAAGGGGCAAATGCGGCCAGCTTGTGGACACGCCCGACAGACGTGGATTCCGGTGCCAATCCGGATGGCTATGAAATCACCGAATTGATCCCGGGTCTCACCAACAAAGAAACCAATAGCGCTGACGGAGCGCTGTTCTGTGCCGACGTGGCCATGCTGGCTGATGGCCGCATTATGGCTGTCGGCGGAACGGCCTATTACAGCGAACCCGGCAGCAACTTGATTGGTTATGGTTTGACCGAACTGGAAGGCCTGAAAAACAGCCGCGCCTACAACGCCAACACCAACACCTGGAGCCAACTGGCAGACATGAACTTCGGCCGCTGGTACCCAGCGCTGATCACCCTGCCCGACAGCAAAATGTTTGTTGCCAGTGGCGTAACGAAGCTGTTGAAGCCCATCTACCCACAGGCCCCAGAACAAAGCGGTCGCAATGTCCCACAAACCGAAACTTATGATCCGGTGACCAACAAGTGGACGGTCAATGCGCAAACAGCGCAGCGCTCCTTGCCACTTTATCCTCGCCTGCACCTGCTGCCCAACGGCCATGTGTATTACAACGCTGGTGGCCAGGCCTTCAACCCGTTTGGTCAGTCTTACGACCAGCCATTGTGGAATATTGCAGCCACTTACAACCCAGCCAACCAAACATGGTCTGATCTGGCCTACGCTGGCTTCCCGCTGAAGTTCAGCGATGCTGGTCTGGAGTCACTCACCCAAATCCTGAATCCATTGACTGCCCCCAACGCAGCCATGAGCGCACTCACCAAAACCTTGATGAGCGCGCCTATGAAGAGCCCTCAAGCGCTACAAAAACTCTTGAGCACAGTGACCACGGGCAACCCTGAGCAAACCTTGCAGAAAGTGGTTGGTGCTGGCATGCGCGGTTCAACATTCTCAATCATGATGCCGTTGCGCCCCAACGCTCAAGGCCAGTACAAAGAGGCCAGCTTCCTGACTGCTGGCGGTGTACTCCCACTGGTCGGCTTGACCTCGCCAGGTGGATATGTAGCGGTAGCCTCCTCACGTATTGACACCGTGAAAACAGAAGGTGACAACATTGTTGATTACCAAAGTGAAGTTACTGGTTCTCTGAACGAGACTCGCTGGTATGGTTCCGGTGTGTTGATGCCCGATGATTCTGTGATGGTGTTCAGTGGTGGTGACCGCGATGGCGTTGCTGCACCCGGCGTGGAGTTCCCACGTAAAACCGCAGAACGCTTTGATCCGGTTACCAAGAAGTGGACTCAAATGGCTGTGGCCAACAACCCCCGCACTTATCACAACACTGCATTGCTGATGCAAGACGGTCGCGTGCTGATCGGTGGCCACGCGCCCATTTCCACCCTGTACCTGAAGAACATCAATTTGGCTGCATTTGGTTTTTCACCCAACGATGGTCGTGATCCCTCATTCGAGATTTACTCACCACCTTATGTGAACAATCCAAACCGCCCCAACTTGATCGGTTTTGCAGGTGGCAACGCCACACCAGCTGGCGACGGTAAAACAATGATGCGTGAATTCCGCAAAGGTCAACAAGTCACACTGCAAATGGCACCCGGTACGGACATGAGCAAGATCGACTCAGTCACCTTGGTACGCCACACAGTGACAACTCACTTGACCGATGCAGATCAGCGCACTGTTGTTATTCCTAAAACCCAGCTGTCTGTAACAGGTCAAAGTCTGCGCTTTACCATTCCAGATCAGGCCGCTGTGGTTCCACAAGGTGCTTACATGACCTTTGTGCGCACCAAGCAGGCGGATGGTTCACTGTTGCCGTCCAAAGCTGTCAGCTTCATGTTGAAGCATGGCAATGGACAAGGAGTGATGACTGCCAATGCCCGTCGTTAAATCGAATTGGGTGAAGAAAACGCTGGGCGCATGCCTGGCGTTTTCTTTTTCTACCCTGCTAATTTCAAGCCCCTTTGTCAGCACCACAGTTTTAGCACACGCCGAACACGGTTCGGAGGGTGGAATTCCCACTGTAAGTGCGAAAGCCAAATTGCCCAAAGGCCTTTCATTGCAAGTGGTTAAAACAAATGCCTATCAATTTGCATTGGCCACCGATGGTCAACAGCGTGTCGAAATACTGGGCGAGGACAAACGCGCTTTTTTGCGATTTGACCGTGACAAACTGTATGCCGATTTAAACGCAACTGGTTGGCACCGTTCCCGACAACCCGGTGGTGGTCCAATCCCCGAACGC
The DNA here is from genome assembly GCF_002473065.1 of Limnobacter sp. UBA7229. NCBI lineage: Bacteria > Pseudomonadati > Pseudomonadota > Betaproteobacteria > Burkholderiales > Burkholderiaceae > Limnobacter > Limnobacter sp. UBA7229. Next base: position 51,660 of record NZ_DKTN01000020.1, read on the forward strand.
CTTAAAGACAACCCAAAGTTAAAACCGAATTGGGTTCTGCTCGACAAGCAGCCTGGCTATGGTTGGTACGATCCCCGCTTGATCAAAGAAGACCTTGCCCACTTTAATCTGGCCATGGTCGCCAACGGCAAACCCATCAGCGTTCGAATTGAACGCATTGAGGCCGAGCCTATGACAGGTTACTGGCGCCCGTTGTTGGTCAATGAACCCGAATTCACTGGCCTGAATGCCATGGTGCCTGGGCTGAGTGGCAACAATTTCATGCTCAGCCGCATGGGCACAGCGAAAAGTGAATTTCAGGTGCTGGATGATCAGGGTGCACCATTCCTCGAGCTTCGAGAAGACGGAGTCTGGCTAAACAGCATGCATGCCTGGGCCAGTTCAGTGGAACTGTTTCATAGTCCTGGCACTGAACAAGCGCCCTGGGTGAAAGTGTCAGAAACCGGAACTGTGACTTACGCAGACCCGCGACTGAACAAAAAACCTGTGAAAACATCAGAAACCGGCAGTTGGGTAATTCCGGTGAAGCAGAAGGAAGGCGAGCAACAAAATTTGCTGAAAGGCGAACTGAAGTGGCAAACCATTGTTGAACAAGTCAACTAGTTTTTTGCCGCCTGGGGCTCCAGGCGGCATTCTTCCTCAAATCCATACTTGCGTGCAAACGGGCAATCAAGCACAGGCAATGTCGATGGAATTTGGTAGTACTTTTCCACAGCTTCGCGCAATACCACATCCCTGAACCGTTGGTAATTGAAGTTGCTACCATCCACAATCGTGAAAGGCACACCCTCGATCGTTTGCGTTGTTACTGAAACGTTGCTCAGGTAATCCTGGTAAAGCGCTGGGTCAATTGGCTTGGCTTTGGCCACAATCCGAATGGGTTTGCCATCCATTTCCCGCCAGTCCACAAAGGTGTCATCATTGCGCGCGTGGTATTTGCCAGGGCCAAAAACAGGCACCACTTTGCCGTAGTGATAAGTCATCAGGGCCGCAGGCGAATAGGCAATGGTGGTCAATACACCATTGGCTGGCATACCATTGCCAAGTTCAGCAAGAATGGCTGGCATATTCCGGTGAAACAACACGTCTTCCTGAAAGTCTTTTTTCGGCCAAACCGACACATCGGCGTGCATCAACAAGCCAAACAACACCAGGTGAGGAATCGACAACACAGCATTAAAGCCAATGTAACGCCTCATCCAAACACCTTGTGTACACAGTGCCAAAAGCACAAAAGCAATGGGCAGAAAACCCAACACCCAATGCAAGCCCACTGTTTTTTCAAGGGAGATGAGCAGAAATAGAGCCAGTGGCACCAGCAAGGCAAAGGCCAGCGCACTTTGGCGCAACCAAACCCGGCTACCCTTGAGCAAACTCCAAAGTGCCCAAGGTGTTATCAGATAAATCATCATGCCCAGGTAGGTCAACACCGTACCCCACCCCAACTGTGCATCCTCGTGCCGATTCACCAGATTAAACATGATGTTATTCCAGCAATTGTGCAGGTTGTAGCCAATGTTCACACTGGCAAATGGCAACACGCCCGCCAACAACAAGAACAGGTATTTGAAACGCTGCGGCTGAAACAACAAATGAAATCCAAAGGCAAAACCCAATAGAACAGCGAAGTATTTGGACAAAAAGGCAAGGCCCAGAAAGCACCCGGCGAGAAACATTGCCGAACCCGATTCAGCACGAATCGCCTTCACATAGGTGAATATGGCCAGGCCCATGAAAAAGATCAAAGGCGTATCGGTGGTTACAAATACGGCAAACCAGGACACTGGCATGGACAAATAAACGGCGCCAGCCAACCAGGCTCGGGGCTCCTGCTCGCGCGGCAACAGCTCACGGGCCAGCAGCACCACACCCCAGGCGATCACAGTGGTTAACAACAAGGTCAGGCTGCGAATCACAACAGGTTCATTGCCCACATGGCTTAGCGCCCACAACCACCAACCCACCATGGGCGGGTGATCGTAGTAGCCCCAATTCAGGTCGGTCGACCACAAATGGAAAAAAGCCTCGTCGCCAGTCATGGGGAAAAACCACGCCAGCCAAAGTTTGATTACGGCGGTCAGCAATACCGTCCAGCCAAACACGCTTTTGGCAGTTTTTAGCGTCAACTCGGGCCCTTGGGGCCGGGACAAAGAGAAATGACTCGACATGGGTGTTGGATATCTCAGGAAGCCAGGTACACAAGCACACCCACTGAGGCCAAAAAGCCCCAACTGATGCGATCGTGAATGGCGAAATGCACCGGATCATCGATCATTTCCTTGCGAGAAGTCATGATCCAGATTCTCATCAACCAGTACAAAAACAGGGGACAAATGCCCCACAAAAATTCGGGTGTTGCGTACAGCATCGAACCATTCTGACTGTCTACATACAAGGCCAATACCAGTACGGCCACAAAACCGCTTGAGATACCCATAGACACCAGGTAACTCAAATCGCTCATTCGGTAACCACGTCCCTGCGGCTGAGTGCCCTCAAGCTGCAAGAACTCCAGTTCGGCACAACGCTTGACCAAAGCCAAACTTAAAAACACAAAGAGTGAAATGGCCAATAGCCAGCTGGAAAGCTCAATGCCAGTGCCCACGCCGCCTGCAATCACGCGAACCGTGTAAAGCATGGCCAACAGCAACACATCAACGAAGGCCGTACGCTTGAATACAAAGGTGTACAGCAGTGTAACCACGGTGTACACCAACAGCACCAGCGTAAATTGCCAACCCACTGCCAGCCAGGCCACCGCAAAGCCGGCTATGCCCAAACACTTCATGAACAAGAAAGCCTTGCCAATGCTGAGCGCACCGCTGGCCATGGGGCGATGGCGCTTGCGCGGATGTTGGCGATCCGCATTCAGGTCCATCAGGTCGTTCCAGATGTAAGTAGAGGACGCCAAAAAGCCAAACGCCAGGAAACCCCACATCATCTTGCCCCAAAGGGTGAAATCGGTTTCATGCGCGGCAATCAAAGGTAGAAACAGCAAACCGTTTTTGGCCCACTGCTGCAGGCGCATGGCTTTAAGCCACACCTTGATTCCGGTGCTGCGCGTATCAAGCCGGTTCAGCTCAATACCAGCCGCCATCGCCTTGCGTCGGGTACCTGAGGAAGTATTCACGCCAAATGCCAGTGCAGCCTTTTTCCAGATTGGAATATCGACCAGGGCATCACCAAAATACACAAAGGGTTGCCCATGGCTGTCTGCCTCAATGGCTGCCAGTTTTTGCTGGCCCTTCAAATTACTGTGCTCGCTGGCGATTACACGGGCAAAAAGGCCCAGGCGTGCGGCTATCTTGAGCACATCACGACGCATCGAAGCACTGGCCAACACCAATTCATGGCCAGCCGCTTTCAATTGATTCAGTCGCTCAAGCACCATGGGATCAATCGGCAGATGATCCAGCACAGGATCGATTCGTTTGGCCACCTCAGTTTTAAATACCCAGGCGCCCCGAATGGCCCACAACAACATGGGAAAGACGTAGAAAATGTTTTGCTTTAGCAGCAACAGGCAACTTTCGAGCAGCACATCCGATGGGCTCAACGTGCCGTCCAAATCAACGTAAACAATCGGCTTGGTCATTTTGGTTTGGACAAACCACTGAGCAGTGACTGCGTGGGCTCTTCTTCCCAATGCGCCGCACCAAGAAACACCATCACAATTTGCTTCACAAAATTGTCGAGCATTTCTTTTTCAATTTGCGGTTGATCTGGCCTGACGTCCAGAAAATCAGTGGCCGAATTCATCATCAACGTAACCACCAGACTGCAAATCAAAGTCAGGGTGTGTGTGGACAAGCCGGGGAAAATATTCAACAGGCGCAGGTCGCTGGCCATTTCATTGGTGAAGTGTGCAATTTCATTGCGAATGGCATTGCGCAGGGACTGCGAACCGCCAGACCTTTCCGAGCTGATAAAACGCCACTCCAGGTGGTGTTGCTTCAGGTAAGTCACAAAAACACTCACCGAGTGCCGAATCATGTCCTCACCTGGCAGGCTGGCCTGGCGAGCCTCTCGCAACAACCTACGCAAGGTAATGCCGCCATCCTCGACCAAGGCCAGGCCCAGTTCATCGGTAGTTTTAAAGTGGCGGTAAAACGCGGTCGGCACCACACCGGCTTCTCGGGTAATTTCCCGAATGCCCAACGCAGTAAAGCTGCTGCCGTTTCCAACAAGGGTAAGCGCTGCCTGCATCAAATTTTGGCGTGTCTGTTCTTTGCGCCGCACCCTGGCCTGGGTTTCGTCCACCGGCTTGGTTGCGGCGCTTAATCTTGTTCTCATGGTTCTTGCTCGAGCCTAGACTGGATTAGTCAACTTCCTGACCTACCCCGATATTGTAATGAAAAGAAGCTTGTTCACAGCTTAACAGCCTGCAAGCCCGTGAAATAGGACCTGAACACGATGAAAAGAACTAACAGAACCAAGCCACTTCAGGAATTATTACTGTAATTACGGGTTTTGCGTATTGACTGCACGAACCCAAGACGGTTAACTCCCCCTAAAGAGGGTTGGAAAAAAGTGTTAATCCAATAAAGATGTTCATATGCTCACATGTGGTGACACCTTTTCAACTAGCTTTTCCTCGGGAGGAGACATTCATGCCATCAAACCAAATTCTGGTTATTGAGGATCACCCACTTTTCGCAACAGGCATCAAAGACCTGGTTGAATTCGTGGCGACCAACGCAGACATACTCTGCGCAGCCAGCATTGCACACGCCAAAGAGTTATTCAGTAAAAACTCGCCTGCGCTGGTCATCACCGATCTGCGTTTGCCAGATTGCCAGGGTCAAGATGTGATCGACACGCTGGCCCTGATGAGTGCCAACCTGCCCACCTTGATCATGAGTGGCGATGACACACTTCTTCATTCTATCGTACCCAACCAGCATGCCCCCTCCTGGACCCTGTCAAAATCCGAAGGGTTTGAGCAAACTTCAGCAGTATTGCTGGAAGCGCTCACCCGCGCCGGTGTTCAGGTTCAGTGGCGCCCCAACGCCCTGTCAAACCGCCAAACCAACGGCGAGCACATCACCGGGCGACTGGGTCAAAACAACGGCATTCAGTTAACCCACAAACAACAACAAGTCATGCACTTCCTGGCTTCGGGCCTTTCCAACAAGGAAATTGCCCGCAAACTCGACTTGTCACCCGAAACCATAAAAACACATTTGCGCGAAATTTTCACACGTATGAATGTGAAAAACAGAACCCAGGCCGTCAGTCTTTATCGCAAAATTCCGCGACTCAATGCCTCAGCCTTGGTATAGAAACCAAAAAGCCGGCAACAAGCCGGCTATTGATATAACTATAAAATGACAGACAGTTCACTATCAGGGCTCGCCGTATTGCTGGGTATTGCCTTATACCCGTTCTTTGCAAACCACCTTCCCAATCAGCGGCAAAATGCCGCCGCTGTCATTGGTGTGGTACTGCTTGGATTTGTAATTCTGGGGCACGACACACAGCAAGTACTTCAACACGGCACGCCAGTTCATGCAGCCCTGCAGGCTGCATCGTTTCTGTTTTTTGGAAGCGCTTTTCTTGGGCGAAAAAGAGGCATCGTGGCCGCTGAACGTTCTGCGCTGGTCCCGTTCTCGATTGCTTGCATTACAGCAATTGCCGATATGTTTACCACGTCTGGTTTGGTGTACACCGCGTTCATCGGCGTTCAGGCCATTTGCCTGCTGGCTATCACCAAAACCTACAGCAACCTGCCCAAAGTTACCCTGATCAAAGCTGTGTATTTCAGTTTGCTGTACTGCATCATAAACGGCCTGTTTCATGCCTCCACATCGACTGAACTCGCATTGGTCATCGATTTCAGCATTGTGAAGATTCTGTTCTATGTCTTGCTCGGTACCTGCGTTTTTCACATGGTGTTTCAGGACTTTTCACGAACCCGCACGAAAAAAGGCTTGGACAGGCAAACAAAAATTGATCAAGACATCATGAAGTTCGCTTTTCGGGGGCGCCGGGTATTAAAAGACTTTCGACATGATCTACGTCAGCCCCTGAGCACTTTAGGTATTTTGGCCAGTGTGGGCAAAGCCATTTCAAAAGACCCGGAAGTCACAGCCAGATACCAACACATTCAAACAGCTCAGAAAGCATTAAAAAACATGCTGGAGGACTTCTTTGATCAATTGGCAAGTGCGATCAAATATCCGCAAGATGACAACTATGCCCCCATGATGCCAACCGCAGTTCACGACATTCTTGGCCCATTGATTGAAGAATACAGAATGCTGGCCGATGTGAAGGAACTTCAGATTCGTTATGTGCCCAGCGAAATCAAGGTCATGAGCAACAAGGAGGCCTTGGCCAAGATAATCCGCAACGGACTTGACAATGCGATCAAGTACACCAACAAAGGTGGAGTAGTGGTTGGTCTGCGCAGACGCAAGGGGCGGGTATGCATTCAAATTGCAGACACCGGATCTGGCGTTGAGAACAACAAAGTCGCTGCACACAACAAAGGCTGGGGGCACGGTTCCAGCATAGTCCGGGATTTGAGCGAACAGATACTCGCCAAAACCGAATGTCGAAACCGATACTACAACGGCAAATTGGCAGGCTCTGTCTTCGAAGTCATATTGCCGGAAGAAGCCGAAATCAGTCATCGCAGCAAGCGGCCAGCCTACAACCCTCAACTTGCATTTGAAGCGCAAGTCATGGCAATGAGCCACGATCATTTACTGGAAATTCAGCGTCGACTTCCGGTTCAGGGATTTGACAAAGTCGAGTTTAGTCTGAACGGCGCATATCGCGCCTACCTCAATGCTTTGCGCAAAGGCATGTCACCTGTTTACATTCTTTATGCCGGCGACTCAGCCCAAAAAACGCACGCAATTGAGCAATTGAAACTGTTGGGTTCTCTGCTTGATTTTGAACCCTGCTGCATTTTGATCTACAACGCAAGCCTGGAAAACAACCCGCAAGTCGAATTTGGTCGTGAAATGATTCGAATTCCCTTGATTCCTGGCCAAGCCGAGATCAGCCTCGGTGTGATTTCTGAATTATTTCCGGCCCGGGAAAAGGCCTCGGCCCTGTTCAATGTGCCGACCGAAAGTTCTCAAAACGAAGGCAAAACCTTGGGCAGCAAATCGTTACTGACCCACTAAACTGAGAAAACGAGTGGGGCTACCGAGCGCAGTGCAAGGCCCCCAGAATGGTAGACCGACTTGCACCAGTCACCGATGGGCAATTGCAAGGCGCAGCCTGCACATACTGCGCACCAAGCCAGGCAAAAGCAGCAGCCTCGACTGCCTGCGCAGGCAAACCGAGGTTTTCAATTGGCAAGAAATCCGCTGGTGCGCATTCGCAGCGCAACTGGTGAATGAAGGTGCTGTTTTTTGCACCGCCGCCGCACACGTACACCTGCTCAACCAACACGGGCAAACACGACTTCACTGCCCTTACTGCCAAGGCCAGCAGGGTTGCCATGATGTCTTCAGAAGAAAGATCGGTGGCGTCTGCAAGGCAAGTCTCAAACCATTGCGCGCTGAAATCATCACGGCCTGTGCTCTTGGGCCAAGGTTGGTGAAAGAAAGGATGCGTCCAAAAACGCTCCAGCAAGGCATAGTCCGGGCTGCCCATGGCAGCAATTTCACCATCACTGTCCATCGGCAAGCTGAAAGCGCGCTGAGCCCAAAGGTCCATTAAACAGTTGGCTGGTCCGCAGTCCCCACCGGTCAACGCCTGCCCTTGGCCATTCAATACAGTCAGGTTCGAAAAACCACCCAGATTCACCACGGCGGTTTGGTCATAAATGCCCTTGCCGTTTAACCACGCAAGGTGAAAAGCCGGAACGAGCGGGGCTCCCTGGCCACCTAGTGCAACATCTTTGGAACGCAAGTCATTCACCACATCAATCCCGGTTCTACAGGCCAGCAAGGCCCCGTCCAGCATTTGATAGGTGTACCCAAGATCGGGCCTGTGCCGGAGGGTTTGACCATGTGCACCCAACACGCGCACGTCACCAGGCTCTAGTCCCAGAAAGGACAACAGTTCATTGACTGTGCCGGCATACAGCTCGGTGAGATCTTTACGGGCTTGCAAGAAAATCGCGATTGGATCGGAACTGGAAGGAAAACGAGGCGGGATTTCTTGCAGCAGCAGGAGTGTTTCCCTCAAAGCCGGCGGAAACTCGGCGCTAAGCACGCCAAGGAACCGCATGTCCTGAGTTTTGGAATCAATTTGAACCGCAGCTACATCGACACCATCCGTGCTGGTGCCAGACATGGCGCCCAAGGCGATCATGGCTTACTGGGCACGTGCCAAACGTTGGGCAGTGGCCAGCTCCATGCGGCGGTCAAGCGCCAGCTGCACCCGCTTGAATTCACTGAATGCATTTCGATCCAGTGGTTCAGCCTGAGCCACAGTGATGCTCAGGGGGTTTTTGGGAACCCGGTTGACCCGGAATTCATAATGCAGGTGTGGTCCGGTTGCCCAGCCAGTAGCACCCACATACCCGATCACATCGCCCTGCTCTACTTTTTGGCCAACCTTAACGCCTTTGCCAAAACGTGAAAGGTGAGCGTAAGCCGTGCTATAACCGCTGTGATGCTGGATTTCTACAAAATTGCCATACCCGTTTTGCCAGCCCGAAAACTTCACGGTGCCACTGGCTGTAGCCATGATTGGAGTACCGGTGGGCGCCGCGTAATCGACTCCGTTGTGAGCTTTCCAGCGTTGCTGAATGGGGTGGAAACGACGCGGAGTAAAACCGGAGGAAATGCGGGAGAATGCGAGCGGCGAACGCAGGAAAGACTTTTTCAGACTGCGACCTTCCTCGTTGTAATAACCAGCATTGCGATTACCACTGGGTGCGAACCAATATGCTTTGTACGGCTTGTTGTTATTCACAAACTCTACTGCCAACACCCGACCAGAGCGCGCAGAACGCCCCTCAAGTGTCAGGTCTTCATAAACCACCTTGAACTCGTCACCTTTTTGCAGTTCACGGTGAAAATCAATGTCTGAACCAAAAATTTCAGTCAGTTGAATGGCCACTGAATCAGGCATTCCGGCCTTGTCAGCAGCAGCAAACAGAGACGACTCAATTCGCCCTGAGCGAAACACAATCTGCTTTTCAAAGTTGACAGATTCCAGCTTCGCGACAAATTGACCATTGCGTTTTTGAATCAGGATCGACTCTTGACTGTCCTCATCAATGCCGCTTTTGTAGCGCAGCCATTGGAGGTCACCATCTGCAGTTTGCTGAACAGTGAGCACGCGACCAGCACGCAAATTTACCAAATTACGTGCTGTTTTGTCTTGCCCGAGGAAAGTGGCCAAGCCTGCGGTATTCACGCCCATGCGCTCGAGTAAACCCACCAGGGTATCGCCACGGCGAATTCTTTCTTCGGCAACCAATGGATCGAAGGTGTAGACACCCTGATCAGCCAGATTTAGTTCAACAGCCTCTACAACCACATCGGGGTTGCCAAGAGCTGAATCAACCGGGGAATTTTGAACAGAGCCCGCGATTGCAACCACTGCACCAAGAACAGGGAATGAAAAAAACCCTACAATGACCCACTTTCTGTGATTGTGGGATTGGGGAAGCGCGGAGTCGGCATGTTGCCACCCCGACTGAATAAAGCGCTTGGTAAGAGAAAAGCCCTGTCCCCACGCGGCGATTGCTCGCTCTAATAAATTCTGAAGCATCATGTTTTAGTTTTAGAGGTGTGAAATTTCACGTGCCGATCGCCCACAATCAGCTTTATTTTCAAAAATACAACACTGAAGTTTGCCAGAGTGTAACAAAGGATTGCCAAATGAACCAGTCACCTGATAGAAGGCCCCCCAAAATTACGGAAATTACTGAGAATTTATCTGATTCCGTCCTGCACGCCCTTGAAGTGACCAAGCGTGGCTGTGAAGAACTGTTGATTGAATCGGAATGGATTCAAAAATTAGTCCACAGCGAGAAAACAGGCAAACCCCTGCGCATCAAATTGGGTTTGGACCCCACGGCACCCGACATTCATTTGGGTCACACAGTGGTGCTCAACAAGCTTCGTCAATTGCAAGATCTGGGCCATCAAGTCATCTTTTTGATTGGCGATTTCACGTCCATGATCGGCGATCCTTCGGGTCGCAACAGCACCCGCCCACCGTTAACCAAGGAACAGGTTCAGGAAAACGCAAAAACCTATCATGAGCAGGCTGTTAAAATCCTGGATCCGCAACGTACTGCAATCGAGTTCAACAGCAAATGGCTGATGCCCCTGGGTGCAGACGGCATGATCCGCCTGGCCAGCAGCTATACAGTGGCCCGCATGCTCGAGCGCGACGATTTCACCAAACGATATCAATCTGGCACGCCGATCGCCGTACATGAGTTTTTGTACCCACTGTTGCAGGGCTACGATTCGGTGGCATTGGAAAGCGATTTGGAGCTGGGTGGCACCGACCAGAAATTCAACTTGCTGATGGGTCGCGAGCTGCAAAAACAAAACGGCCAAAGTGCGCAGTGCATCTTGACCATGCCGCTGTTGGTAGGCACCGATGGCGTGGACAAAATGTCGAAGTCCAAGAACAACTACATCGGCGTAACCGAGACACCTTCCAATATGTTTGGCAAGGTGATGTCAATTTCAGATGAACTGATGTGGAACTGGTATACCCTGCTCAGCTTCAAATCACTGGCTGATATTGAAACCCTGAAACAGGCTTGCGCCAATGGCGAGAACCCGCGCAACACCAAGGTTGCACTGGCCCAAGAGTTGGTTGCGCGCTTCCACAGCACTCAGGCCGCCGTCGACGCACTGACCGAATTCGAAGCACGTTTCAAGCAGGGTGTACTGCCCGAGGACATGCCTGAAGTGAGCCTTAACTTGCCGGAGGGCGATTCGGACGCTGGTTTGGCCTGGATTCTGAAAGCTGCAAACCTCTGCGAAAGCAGCAGCGACGCCAACCGCAACATTCAGCAAGGCGGCGTAAAAATTGATGGCGAAAAAGTATCCGATAAGGCCTCACGCTTGGGCAAAGGCAGTTATGTGATTCAGGTGGGCAAACGCCGCTTCGCCAAGGTGCACCTGAATTGAACAGCCAAGCTCTTGATTTTGGTGCAATTGTCAGCAAAAAACCGGCAGGGTCGCGCTTCATACTGGTGCGCCATGGCGAAACCGACTGGAACAAGGAGAAGCGGTTTCAGGGTCACACCGACATTGCCCTGAATGCGCACGGACTCTTGCAGGCTCAATTGCTTCGCAAATACTTCGCCTCCCTGGAAACGCAGGGAGTGTCGCTTTACGATGAGTGCATCAGCAGCGACCTAATTCGGGCGCGCGCCACGGCAAATACCATTCACGGCGCCAGAACACCCGCCATGCAGTTGAATGCGGGTCTTCGGGAGCGTGATTACGGCCATCTGTCAGGCCTGACAGGCGATGAAATGCAAGCCAAGAGCCCAGAAGAATTCGCGGGCCTTAGAAACCGGGTGCCTGAAGCCCCCTTGCAAGGCGGGGAAAGCCTGTTTCAGTTTTACAGCCGCGTGGTGGGAACGTTCGAGCACATTGGCAGCGCCCACGCGGGCAAAACAATCTTGCTGGTGGCCCATGGTGGTGTACTCGATTGTATCTACAGGCACTGCACTGGCGAGCTACTGCAAAAGCAGCGCGAGTGGCAACTGCACAATTGCGCGCTCAATGTGATCGACATTGACCCGCAGGGAAACAAACATGTTGTTTTGTGGGCCTGGCTGGGGCACCTGAACAACGACAAACCCGGCCAAAACATGGACGAAGTCGATGGTCGAATCGCTTGAAATCATTTAGAATGTTGGGCTTGTCTTGAACCCAATCCTTTCCGGAAATCGTTATGTTTGAACGCCAAAAGGGCATCGCCCAAACCGACCCAGAATTGTGGACTGCCATGCAGCAGGAAACCACTCGCCAGGAAGACCACATTGAGTTGATCGCGTCTGAAAACTACGCCAGCCCAGCCGTGATGGAAGCCCAGGGTTCACAGCTGACCAACAAATACGCCGAAGGCTACCCCGGCAAGCGCTACTACGGCGGTTGCGAACACGTAGACGTGGTTGAAGACCTGGCCATTGAACGCCTGAAAAAACTGTTTGGCGCGGAAGCAGCCAACGTGCAGCCCAATTCTGGCTCGCAGGCCAACCAGGCCGTGTTTTTTGCCTTGCTGCAACCTGGCGACACCATCATGGGCTTGTCGCTGGCTGAAGGCGGTCACCTCACCCACGGCATGCCATTGAACATGTCGGGCAAGTGGTTCAACGTCGTTTCGTATGGACTGAACAAAGAAGAAGCCATTGATTACGATCAGGTTGAAGCTTTGGCCCGTGAACACAAACCAAAAATCATCATCGCCGGTGCATCCGCCTATGCCCTGCGCATCGACTTCGAGCGCTTTGCGAAAATTGCCAAGGAAGTAGGCGCCTACTTCATGGTGGACATGGCCCACTACGCCGGCCTGATTGCCGCAGGTGTATATCCCAACCCTGTTCCGCATGCGGATGTGTGCACATCGACCACACACAAATCGCTGCGCGGCCCACGCGGTGGCATCATTTTGATGAAAGAAGAACTGGCCAAGAAGATCAACAGCGCAATTTTCCCTGGTATTCAGGGTGGCCCCTTGATGCACGTGATTGCAGGCAAGGCCGTGGCTTTCCACGAAGCCCTGCAACCGTCATTCAAGGAATACCAGCAGCAAGTGGTGTTGAATGCCAAAGCCTTGGCGGAAACGCTGGTTGAGCGTGGCCTGCGCATCGTGTCTGGCCGCACTGAAAGCCACGTGATGCTGGTTGACCTGCGCGCCAAGGGCATTACAGGCAAGGCCGCAGAAGCAGCTTTGGGCAATGCACACATTACCGTGAACAAAAACGCGATTCCGAACGACCCGGAAAAGCCATTTGTTACCAGCGGTATTCGCTTGGGCAGCCCAGCCATGACCACACGTGGCTTCAAGGAAGAGCAGGCCCGCGCGGTAGGTCACTTGATTGCCGACGTCCTTGAAAACCCGGAAGACGAAGCCACACTAGCCACAGTCCGTGCCAAGGTCAAGGAATTGACCAGCCAATTCCCTGTTTACAAGTAAGCAAGGGGCCGCGGCGTTATGAAATGCCCCTTCTGTGGCAACGCCGACACCCAGGTAGTCGATTCGCGCACGTCTGAAGAAGGCGACGCGATTCGACGCCGCAGGCAGTGCAGCGGCTGCGGCAAACGCTTCACGACCTACGAGCGGGCCGAACTGTTTTTGCCCGCGATCGTCAAGAAAGACGGCTCACGCGTCGAATTTTCCAGAGACAAACTTCGCGGCAGTTTGATGCTTGCCTTGCGCAAACGCCCGGTTCGCGCCGAGGCCATTGATGACGCCATTTCAAGCATTGAAGAAAAACTGCTGGTGAGTGCTGCCCGAGAAGTGGACACGAAGTTTTTGGGTGAGTTGGTGATGCAACAACTCAAACAACTCGATACCGTGGCCTACATTCGTTTCGCATCGGTCTACAAAAGCTTTGAAGACTTGCAAAGTTTCTCGGAGGAAATTGCACACCTCACCGCACCGGCGGAGAACGCAACCCACGCCAGCAAACCCAAAACCCGTACCCCCGCCAAAAAAGGCGTCTAAAAGTAACTGTGAAGTCACTGAAGCCATGGCCACCTTTTCACCCACCGACGAATACTGGATGCGGCATGCGCTGAACCTGGCCTGGAAAGGCCAATACAGCACCACGCCGAACCCGCGCGTGGGTTGTGTGTTTGTGCGCGATGGCGTGGCGATTGCGGAGGGCTTTCATGCCAAGGCAGGTGAAGGCCATGCGGAAGTGCAAGCCATTGCCGACTCCAGGGCTCGCGGTGTCTCCCTGACAGGCAGCACCGCCTATGTAACCCTGGAACCCTGCGCCCACCATGGGCGCACCGGCCCCTGTGCGGAAGCGCTGGTGGCCACAGGCGTTCAACGGGTGGTGGCTGCGGTTCTTGACCCCAACCCGCTGGTGGCAGGCAAAGGCATGGCCATTTTGCAAGCAGCCGGCATTGAAACTTCGCACGGTGTACTTGTTGAAGAGGCGCGCTGGATTAACCGTGGTTTTTTCAGTCGCATGGAACGCCAACGCCCCTGGGTGCGCTTGAAAGTTGCCAGCAGCGCCGACGGTATCAGCGCGCTGAACAATGGGGCAAGCCAGTGGATCACCGGCGAGGCAGCCCGGCTGCATGGCCACCACCTGCGTGCGCAAGCCTGTGCGGTGCTCAGTGGCATTGGCACCGTAAAAGCCGATAACCCACAACTGAATGTGCGTGGTATTGACACCGAACGCCAACCGCTGAAAGTGATCGTGGACAGCAAGCTGGAAATTTCACCCGATGCTCGCCTGTTACAAACCGGGCGCGTGCTGATTGCGCACACTGAACCACAAACGCCAGCTTGGCTTCTTACACACCCCAACGCCGCAAATATTGAGGCTTTGAACGTGGCCCCAGTGGCGGCAGGTTTGCATGCAGGCAAAGTAAAAACGGATTTGCTGCGCCTGTTACAAGAACTGGCACAGCGAGGTATCAATGAATTGCACCTTGAGGCTGGTTTTGGGCTCAATGGTTCGTTTCTGCAAGCCGGTGTGGTGGATGAAATTGTGCAGTACATTGCCCCACGTTTTTTGGGACCAGGCCAGGGCCTGTTCCGCCTGCCCGAACTAGAAATCCTGCCCGCCTATGCAAGCTGGGCTATTCATTCATTTGAGCAAATTGGACAAGACCTGCGAATTACGTGGGTTCAAAATAACCAGGAGTAGTAGCCCCCATGTTCACCGGAATTATTGAATCAATCGGTCAAATCAAATCTGTAGACCCCCTTCAGAATTCTGCCTATGCTGGCGTACGCCTCGCAGTGCATGCCCCAACGCTTGATTTCTCTGACGTAAAACTGGGTGACAGCATCGCCATCCAAGGTGCCTGCATGACTGTGGTGGCCATGCAAGCCCAAACCTTTCACGTGGATGTATCGCAGGAAAGTTTGTCGAAAACCGTGGGCTTGAACAAACCCGGTGAAGTGAATCTCGAAAAAGCCATGCGTTTGTCGGATCGCGTTGGCGGCCACTTGGTGAGCGGACATGTTGACGGGCTAGGCAGCGTGACGGAATTCGAACCGGTGGGTGAAAGCTGGCACCTGCAAATTCGGGCACCGAAAACCCTGTCGCCTTTCTTTGCCTACAAGGGCTCGGTTACTGTGAATGGAGTCAGCCTGACAGTCAATAAGGTAGATGACCATGATTCAGGCGAATGCGACATTCACATCAACCTGATTCCACACACGGTGCAGATGACCACATTGAAACATTTGAAAGCAGGCAACCCGGTCAATCTGGAGATTGACCAGATCGCCAGGTACTGCGAGCGAATCGTAAAAACAATGAATTTGAATCAGGGCTGAGCCTGCACACTGCCAAACAATGCCTCGGCCTTGGATTTTGTATTGTCAGAATCAGCCCCAAGCGCAATACCCGTGAACATCACAGGGCCTTCCGGCAGTTCTTTGCCAAAGGCTTTGCGGGCATCGGCCTGCAAATCCCTTCGTTCCGAAATCAACTCCACGGCGCTAGCCGCATCACGCACAACAATATTTCTCACACGGTCGGTGTAGGGGTTGTCAAACACTTGGCCCACTTTTTCACCTGGCGAGCCCCACACATAACAAAGGGTGGCCGCGGGCAAACGCTCGCCCGAGACAGTGCGCGCCGCAGCCAATGCAAGGCGGGTGCCCAAACCCAGTTTTCCTTCATCAATTTGAATAAAGGCACACACCTTCGCACCCGCGTCGTCGCCAGCCTTGGTTTGCAAATTCGCCTTGGTGGGTTGAGTCAATATTTGCCACTGCCAGGTCAAAGTGTTCAAAACCGTGGGTTTGGCAAAGGCATACACCAGCGTGCCGTAAGCCATGTCAGCCTCGGCCTGCAACACAGTTTGATTGCCCTGCTTCAACAGCTTGAATTGGGTTTGCGCCGCAATGTCAGGGTGGTACTGCGCTTTCCATGGCGCAGGAATTCCGGCAGCAGGGTCTGCAGGCCATGGCTTTAGCACGCTGGCGCCCTGGGCCAGAGCACCACTTGATATACCTGCTACACCGAATAACAAAGCTGCTTTAAAAACACCCGTCATCAACACAAAACTGCGCATACGAAACCCTTCAACACCTTTTTAATCGATACTTGAGTAACGTACAGGCCAATCAACAGGTACACAACCCGATTCAATCGCCTGCCCCAAGTCAGCGGGCTCATCAATGTCCAGTTGCGGTGGTAACCACGCAGCCTGCAAACGCTTGTGCTGCAAGGCTGCACGGGTTTGCTCCGCCACACGGGCAGTGCCCCACTCTATCAGTTCAGAAAAAATTTCAGGAACAATGCGGTTGCAAGCCAAGGCCACGTACCCACCATCGTGTGCGGGTACAAAAGCCAGTCCCTGTTGCCGGGCAGTATCGATCAGTTCACGCAAATGCCGCACCGTAAATTCAACTGCGTCGGGCCCAAGAAGCACCACAAGTTCACTGCTGTTCAGGTGGGTTTCAACCGCAGTTTGCATTCGTACGCCCAAGTGCCCTTCTGGTTGAACGTAACATTGAATGGCCCTGCCCTTCAGCAAGGTGGCCCACTCTTCGGGAGTACCGCCATCGGTCCACAGCGCCACATTCACGCCCTGTAACTTGTCCAAGGTAGTCAACAACAAATATCGGGCAAACACCGCGCATTGCTCAGCACCCAGCATGGGGATCAACCTTGTTTTCACCCGCCCAGCATGTGGGTACTTGGCAAACACGGCCACAGTGACAGGCAACTTTTGCCGGGTGTCCGCATAAAGCCTTGCCAACGTATCTGCGGACACTCCGCGCCAATATAAAAACCGAAAGCGCCACATCAACACAATCGTTGCCCAAGCGCCGTTCACGTCCCATCGACGCCCCGACGTAAATACCGGGGAAGCAACTGCCACAAATTTTTGTGGTGCTACTCGCTTTAAGCGCTTGCACAGCTCAACGTCTTCCATCAGGGGCTGTTCTGGAAAACCTCCAACCTGATCGAATAACTTGCGACCAACAAACAAAGCCTGATCGCCTGTACCAATTTTAGTCAGCCTTGACCGATGATTCATGAACCAGGCCACCACAGGCAACCATGCACTTTTGCCATCAATACACACATTGAACCGGCCCCAAACGCTTGCATCCAACTTGAACAACAATGCCTGCCAAGCCGCCTTGGTCAACACTGTGTCTGCATGCAAAAAAAGCAGTACTTCCCCACGGGCTTTTTCTGCACCCGCGTTCATTTGTTGCGCCCGCCCCTTGTTGCCTTGAATGGCAAGCACTTGCGGATGTTCGGCCAAAGTTTGTAAAACTGGCCAACTCAGGTCAGTAGAGCCGCCGTCTACCATCAACAACTCGTCACCATGCCGAAGCAATTGAAGCAGCGCTTGAATTCGAAACAAAAAGGAATCATCACCAGGCGCCGGAACCTCGTTGTACACCGGCATGACAATAGAAATGGAGGGCATGAACAGACGCCGCTCTAAAAGAACAGGGAGGCCAGCCCCAGGAAAATGAAAAAGCCCATGCTGTCGGTGGTAAATGTGAGTAGCACCGAAGACCCCATGGCGGGATCCCGACCCATTTTCTCAAGGCCTAAAGGCACGAGCACGCCAATTAACGCAGCAACAAGCAAATTAAGCATCACCGCCAGGGTCATCAATAACCCTAGCATAACCGCATTCGGCGATCCGAAATACAAACCCCACGCGGCCAGGCCAGCCACGCTGCCCCACACCAAACCATTTAACCCGGCAATCGCCAGTTCTTTTTTCAACAACAGTTTGAAGTTGGCTGCAGTGACTTGGCCCAAGGCCAGGGAACGGATCATCAAGGTCATGGTTTGATTGCCGGAATTACCGGCAATGCCCGCCACAATTGGCATGAGTGTGGCCAAGGCGACCACTTTGGCAATTGTGCCCTCGAAAGTGTCGATGACACGGCTTGCAAAGAAAGCGGTACACAGGTTTAAACCCAACCACAGCCAACGGTTTTTCGCAGACTCCCACACCGAGGCGAACAAGTCTTCTTCTTCACGCAAACCCGCACTGGACAGCAAATCTGCTTCGCTTTCTTCGCGAATCACATCCACCACTTCGTTCACGGTGAGGCGACCAATCAACTTGCCAGATGGGTCGAGCACGGGAGCGGACACCAGATCATAACGCTCAAAAGCCTGCGCAGCCTCATAGGCATCATCCAGTGCCGACAACATCAGCACTTCGCGGCTCATGACCTCACTCACAAGGGTTTCTGGTTCATTGACCAACAAACGGTCCAAAGGCAAACTGCCCTTGAAATGATCCACACGATCCACCACAAACACTTGATCAGTTTGATCTGGCAGCTCGTCGAACCGGCGCAGGTAACGCAACACCACTTCCAGTGTCACATCGTCTCGAATGGTCACCATGTCGAAGTCCATGCGCGCACCCACGGTGTCTTCGGGGTAACTCATGGCGGCGCGCAGTTGCTCGCGCTCCTCTAGGCTCAAACTGCTGGCCAGCTTTTCCACCACATCGCGTGGCAAGTCAGGAGCCAATTCCGCAATTTCATCGGCATCAAGCGATTCCGTGGCAGCGAACAATTCTTCGCTGTCCATCGATTTAATCAGGCTTTCTCGAACCGCATCACTCAGCTCAAGAAGAATGTCACCGTCCCGATCGGAGCGCACCAAACCCCAAACCAGCATCCGCTCTTCTTGGGGCAGACTTTCAAGCACATAGGCTACGTCGGCCGGGTGAAGCAAATAAAGCTTGTTACCCAGCTCGGTCAGGTGCTGGCGGTGCACCAGTTCCTCAACCAAACTTTGCCGCTCGGGATTGACCGTGGTTTGCTGGTTGTGAACAACACTCTCGATCACTTTTTGTTTGCGCAACAAGGCCTGCACTTCGGCCAACGCCCGTTGCGCATCATCGAGATCGTGAGGCAGCTCAATGGCTGGCTCTTGATCGTGGTAATCGATGTTTTGTTCGCTCAAACCAATCGCCCTGAAAGTCAATTACAAAAACTGGAAAGCCACCACAGCCACCAGCGTAGGCCCGAGTGCAGCCAAAAACAACTTGCCCGCATTGATTGAGCCGTCGTTGAAATACTTTTGCAAAATGGCAAAACCAGCCGGGTTGGGCGCATTTGCAATCACGGTTAAACCACCCCCGGTTACAGCACCAGCCACCAAAGCATATTTGAACTGATCATCCACACCTTCAACCAGTGAGCCAAGGTAAGTCAAGGCTGCGTTGTCTGTAATTGCCGTCAACGCAGTGGCTCCGTAATACAACGCTGTGGGGCTCATGCCCTTCAAAGTGTCTTGTAACCACCAGGCCTGCATGCCACCCAATACCACCAAACCAGCCAGAAAGAATGCAACCATCAACCCTTCTTTCAAAATCAGCTTGTCTTGATAGCGGCTGTAAGCAGTTGTATATCCGAGGAAGAACAGGAACAAGCCCATGAACATCGCTGCATGGTGGGCAAACACCACAACACCCACCAGAAACAACAGGTGAGTAGCAATAACCCACACAGGCATGTCTTCTTTGGGACCGTTTTCGGCAGGCTTTTTCATGGCGGTCAGTTCTTTGGCGAACAAGAAGGTGAGTACCGTCGCATTCACAAACACAGCAATCGCGGCTTTCCAGCCGAACATGGTCAACATGTATTGCATGTCAAAGCCCCATTTGGCCGCCACCATCAACACAGGCGGTGCAGCAAAGGGCGTTAAGGTGCCACCAATTGAAATATTGACAAACAGCACACCGAGAGTGCCGTACATCAATTTGTTGCTGATACCTTGCGTGTAAAACCGGTCGCGCAGTAAAAAGGCCGCCAGTGTCATGGCTGCAGGCTCAGTGATGAACGAGCCCAACAACGGTACGATGGACAAAGTGGTAAAAAAGTAAGCCACTTGCCTGTCAATTGGAATGACAGAAGCCACCACGCGCACAATGCGACCAGCCAGCACCAGGATTGGCTTGCTGGCCGCAATCACCATAATCGCAAATACGAATAAAGGTTCGGTGTAATTGCGCGTGTCTACGTATTCAATTGCGCTGGTTTGACCAATGATGAAAAACATGAACACAACCAGCACCATGGCCCAAAAGCCAAACACGGCCTCCACTTCACCCAGCAAATGCCACAAGCCCGAATGATTTGGCTGCGAGTGCGCCAGGCGCTCAAAGTATTTGGTTGAAAAGGTGTGAATGACAGCAATCGCAAAAAGAATCGCGCCAATCAGTTCAATGGTGGTCGGGTTCATCTCACTTCCCTTTTTGTTTATTGTTTGTTTTTAGTTGGCAGAAAAAAACACCTTGTCGTGTGCATCAACCACTTTCGCCACAGGCACCCAGCCTCGCAAACTATTGATCAGCCACACTTCTTCAGCGCGTTGCAAGTCTTGCACATTCAGCGTGGTTTGCCGAATCGTATTTTCCCTTAAAAGGCGGGCACGCAACACCCCGGGCAACAAATAAGTACCGGCGCTTTCGCAAATTTGTGGTGTTAACCACTCGCCATCAATTTTCAACACCACATTGCAGCGGCAGGTTTCAGTCAACAAACCTTGCGAATTGAAAAGTAGAACATCAAAAGCACCATTCGCCTGATTCTGAAAATACTCATACTCAGGTCGGTACGTGGTTTTGTGAAGCACAAACTCGGGCTTGCCTTGCATGGCTGAATCGGCCAAACGAAGCAGCACGGGAGTCAAATCCTGTTCCAGTTCATGCAGTTCAATTCGCGTGTCCCCGCAAGCATCCAGCAAACAACGTGCACGGAAAACGCCATGAGTATGTTTGTGCGCCACTGCATCCAGGTTCAATCGAACCCGTTGCTCATCGAATAAAAAAGAAAACTGCTTGGCTGCGCCTTCCATTCTCTCCAGATGATCGTCCAGATGAATCCACTTCCCATTCTCCAGGCGCAAAGTTTCAAGCACCTGAAAGTCGCAAGTGGCCTCACGTAGAAAGGTAGTTTTTTGCCACCACTCTTTTTTCTCATCGCTTGCGGTGGAATACCAGGTGATACCGCTGCCCACACCGTACTCCAGTTCATCTGCCTGTTCTATGACAGTACGAATCGGTACGTTGAATTGAACCCCACCACCCGGGCTCAGCACACCAAGCGCCCCGCAATACAATTTTCGGGGCGCTTGTTCCCATTGCGCGATACGCAACATGGCCTGCGATTTGGGCGCACCCGTCACACTGCCACAAGGAAAAAGAGCCTCAAACAAATCCAGCAAAGTAGTACCCGGCAAAGTTCGCCCAGAAATACTGGAGGTCATTTGATCGACAGTGGGCAGATGCATGACATCGAACAGGGAGCGTACTTGAACTGACTTTGGCTGGCAGACCTTGGCCATGTCGTTTCGCAACAAGTCAACAATCATCACATTCTCGGCACGGTCTTTTTCACTGTCACTCAGTACATCCAGACCACCCAGCACAGGCCTTCGGGTCCCCTTCATGGGTGCGGTTTGCAGCTCATTGCCGTCCCACCGAAAAAACAGCTCGGGCGACAAACTGATTGCGTTGAACACGCTGCCGCGCAGAAAAAAACTTTGGGGTGCAGACTGGCTTGCGTAGAGATGCTGGAAAACAGCCCATGCATCCAGTCGCGGATTGGCTGCCTTAAGCCGTGTGGTCAGATTGATTTGATAGAACTCGCCCGCCTCAATGGCCTGCCTCACCTGCTTGTAGGTTTCTTGATAACGCTGAGCCGTTTGTTGATCCAGCCAAGGCATGAATTTGGACGCCGAGGGCAATTGCTGCAACTGCGATTTGCCCAGCACGCTCACCTGGTTCGGTTCAAAAGCATGAAACTCGAGCAATGGGAAATTGTGTGGCATGCAAACCGGCAAAGCTGCATCGAAAACCGGAGCAGCTTCATAGCTTAGGCCACCCACCACATACAAACCCTGTTTGGACCACTCGTGGGCCTGCTCAATCATGCCGCGTACTTCGTTTGCATCGAAGGTACTGAGCACCCGAACCGGTTTG
This sequence comes from Limnobacter sp. UBA7229, assembly GCF_002473065.1. Taxonomy (NCBI): domain Bacteria; kingdom Pseudomonadati; phylum Pseudomonadota; class Betaproteobacteria; order Burkholderiales; family Burkholderiaceae; genus Limnobacter; species Limnobacter sp. UBA7229. Next base: position 73,724 of record NZ_DKTN01000020.1, read on the forward strand.
CCGTGCGCGACACAAAGACCGTCGTCACCCTCGGCCTGGGTCATCCTGGCATGCCAAGCAGCAGAAACCAAAGGTGAATGCATGGGGGAAAACGCCTGAACTGCCTCGAAGCGCTAATTGTAACGCGGCTTGGCGCGGAACTCAGCGGCCTGACTGACCCAGATGGAAGAACTCGTACACTGCATCTTTCTTGGCAATCGTGTCGGCGATACCCATTCGAATCAACTCGCGGGTGTAATTGGCCTCAAACAGCAAATAACTGGCCAAAGACGAACCACTGGCCTCCGTGGCTCCCAATGCGGACAACAGGGTACGCACGGGTCGGGGCAGATCTTGCGTGTGACGTGCCGCAATTTCGTCAATCCGTTCTGAGGGTGAAATCACCAACAGCTCAATCGGTTTCAATGTGGTTTTCGTGGCCATCTCGGGAGGCAACAAGCCCAGGGTTTTGTTCACCCGGCTTAAACGCTCAATGTCGACCGACAAACTGTCCAGAAAAATGGAAGCCATGGCATGGCCCGCAATTTGAGCCAAACTGGGATATGCATTTTGAATTTCAACACGCTGGGTGTGGTCTTTGTCCGATTGACTGGAACCAATCACCATCACTCGGTTTGCACCCAAATGAATTGCTGGGCTAATTGGGGCCAGTTGGCGAATAGAACCATCGCCAAAGTGCTCCATTTGCCCTTCAATGTTCAGCTTCACCGCGGGAAAGACAAAAGGAATTGCTGCAGAGGCCAACAAGTGCTCGACTGTAATACGGTCAGGCAATGCCACCCTTTGCGTTCTGGCCCAGCTCTCGATCACTTTCTGGGTTTGAAAGAAGGTCACGCTACGGCCTGAACTGTAGCTGGAAGCAGTCACCGCCAAAGCGTGAATTGTGCCGTTCTCAAGCGCCTCGTCCAGTCTTCGGAAATGCAACAACTGATGAAGCAGGTATGACAGCGGAGAATTATCGAGCAAGCACTTGGGGCGCTTGCGCAGCATCCAACCAATTGAAAGCGCCGACAACCAACGCGCACCGGTGCGAATAATGCCCAGGGAATCAGAGCGGAATACTTGATCGGAACTGAAGTTCTCCCAAACCTTGAGCATGCGATCGGTGGACTGATAAAAATTGCGCCCCGCACAGGCCAGGGCCGCTGCATTGATTGCACCGGCTGAAGTGCCGCACAAAATTTTGAACGGAAAATCGAATTCGCGCTTGTTTTCTTGCTCAAACCACTTGGCTAGCTGATGCAGCACACCCACCTGATAGGCAGCCCGTGCGCCACCGCCTGACAATACCAGTCCGGTGATGTCATCGTGCTCTTCAGTGTGAAATGTGTCTTGATCGCTCATGAAACCATTGTGCGACACATTTCGAATAAGTTAAAACAAAAACAGGCGTGTCTTGCACGCCCATTTGTTGTTTTAAAACGCTACTTTAAAGCGAACTAACCCGCTCTGAATTTGCATCAAGAACAGCCAGTGCAGTCATGTTGACAATACGACGCACTGTGGCGGAAGCAGTCAAGATGTGAACCGGTTTGTCGGAGCCCAACAAAATTGGCCCCACGGCAATGCCGTTGCCAGCCGCCGACTTTAGCAGGTTGTATGAAATATTGGCTGCGTCAATATTTGGACACACGAGCAAATTGGCTTCACCAGTCAAGGTGGAACCCGAGAAAATGGTATTACGCACCTGCTCATCAATGGCGCAATCACCGTGCATTTCGCCATCAACTTCCAGCCAGGGTGCAATGTTGCGAAGAATTTGAAGCGCCTCACGCATCTTCACGGCGGAAGGCTGGTTGCTTGAACCGAAGTTGGAGTGCGACAACAATGCAGCTTTGGGCTGCACACCCAAGCGCAGCATTTCCTCGGCAGCCATCAAGGTGATTTCAGCAATTTGCTCGGCTGTGGGATCGTAATTCACATGGGTGTCTACCAAAAACACCTGGCGGTTGGTCAACATAAGGCCGTTCATGGCACCGTATGTGTTGCAGCCTGCGCGGCGACCCAGTACCTGGTCCACATAGTGCAAATGCAAGGAGTGGGTACCAAAGGTTCCGCAGATCATGCCGTCCGCATTGCCTTTGTGAATCATCATGGAGCCAATCAGAGTGTGGCGGCGACGCATTTCAATTTTCGCGTAGGCCTCTGTGACACCCTTGCGCTTGGTCAAGTCGTGGTACATGCGCCAGTAGTCTTTGTATCGCTCATCGTACTCAGGGTTGATCAACTCAAAATCAACACCGGGCTTAATGCGCAGGCCAAACCGCTCCAGGCGGCGTTCAATTACAGCAGGGCGACCAATCATGATTGGCTTGGCTATTGCTTCATCGACCACCACTTGCACCGCACGCATCACACGCTCATCTTCGCCTTCTGCAAATACAATGCGGGAGGTTTGCGGTGTTTCGGCCACACAACGTTTGGCCACCGCAAAAATTGGCTTCATGAACGTGCCAGAGTGATACACAAACTGCTGTAACTGATCCTTGTAAGCTTCCAAATCGGCGATTGGGCGCGTGGCCACTCCGCTTTCCATGGCTGCTTTGGCCACAGCGGGTGCAATGTGCACAATCAAGCGGGGATCGAAAGGCTTCGGAATCAGGTACTCGGGACCAAAACTCAGGTTTTGGGTGCGATAAGCGGAGGCGACTACATCTGATTGTTCTTTGCGAGCCAGTTCGGCGACAGCTCGAACTGCCGCGATTTCCATTTCTTTGGTAATGGTGGTTGCGCCCACATCGAGCGCTCCCCTGAAAATAAAGGGGAAGCACAGCACGTTGTTCACCTGGTTCGGGTAGTCGGTGCGACCCGTACACATAATGGCATCGTCGCGGACTTCCTTCACCTGCTCGGGCAAAATTTCCGGTGTGGGGTTGGCCAAGGCCAAAATCAGGGGTTTGGCCGCCATGGCACGCACCATGTCTTGCTTCAAGACGCCGCCCGCTGACAAACCCAAAAACACATCTGCGTCTTTGATCACGTCAGCCAACACACGCGCATCCGTTTGCTGTGCAAACAAATCTTTGTCAGGGTCCATGTTGGTGGTGCGGCCTTTGTAAACCACACCATCAATGTCGGTGACCCACACATTCTTGCGCGGAAGGCCCAACTCGACGAGCAACTCGAGGCAGGCCAGGGCCGCAGCACCTGCGCCAGACACCACAAACTTCACTTCATCCAGTTTTTTACCGATTACTTCAAGACCATTCAAAATGGCTGCGCCCACTACAATCGCAGTGCCGTGCTGGTCATCGTGAAATACAGGAATATTCATGCGCCCGCGCAAGGCACGCTCAACCTTGAAACAGTCTGGTGCCTTGATGTCTTCAAGGTTGATGCCGCCGAATGTGGGCTCCAGCGATGCAATGATCTCGATCAGCTTGTCGGGGTCGTTCTCGTTGATTTCAATGTCGAACACATCAATACCGGCAAACTTCTTGAACAGCACAGCCTTGCCTTCCATCACGGGTTTGGCAGCCAAGGGGCCGATGTTGCCCAAACCGAGCACTGCTGTACCGTTGGTAACCACACCCACCAGGTTTGCCTTGGCGGTGTAACGCACCGCATTGAGGGGGTCTGCCTCGATTTCTTCGCAGGCTGCTGCAACACCGGGAGAATAGGCCAATGCCAGGTCACGCTGGTTGACAAGGCTTTTTGTCGCCGAAATCTGCAATTTCCCAGGCTTTGGAAATTCATGATATTCAAGGGCGGCCTGCCTGAAGCGCTGATCCATTGGTTGAGCCATATAATCTTCTCTTTGAGGTGAACAACAGAACCGAAAATTATAGGCTCAGCCAGTGAAGCTGTCCCTAGGGGTTTCCACAAATCGCGCAACTTGTTGGCGCCACTCACTAACAATGGTGAAGAATTGAAGCAGTCCAGCCTTGGCAATCTCGTTCAACCCTTCCATGTCATGGAACTGGTCAAAGCAGCAGATGCCCTGCAGGCGCAGGGAAAGCCAGTGATTCATCTGTCGATCGGTGAACCCGATTTTCCGATGCCCGAGCCTGTGGAGCAGGCATTGATCCAAGCTGTTTCAGCACACAAAACCCGATACACAGCGGCGCTGGGCTTGCCAGAGTTGCGTGAAGCCATCAGCCTGTATTATCAAACGAATTTTCAGGTTCACGTGCCAGCCCACCAAATCGTGATCACCTCAGGTGCATCTGCCGCACTGATGTATGCCTGCCTGGCCCTGATCAACCCCACCGACAAGGTGCTGTTAACCGACCCTGGCTACCCCTGCAACAAAACTTTTGTGCAAATGGCGGGTGGTATTCCTGATTTTGTACAAACCCAGGAGGCACTGAACTTTCAGCCCAGTTGGGCTGATTTGTACAAACAATGGACGCCACACACAGCAGGTGTACTTTTGGCCTCGCCCAACAACCCCACCGGCACCCAACTTGGTGCTCGAACCATGCAGGAAATTGCTCAAGGCGTAAGCACTCAGGGTGGTTTTGTGATTGTTGACGAAATTTACCAGTCGCTGTGCTACGACCACCCCGCCCAAAGTGTGCTTCAAGTAACTGGAGCACCCAGCGAACAAATACCCGTGGTGGTCATCAACAGCTTCTCAAAATACTTTGGCATGACAGGCTTACGCCTTGGGTGGATGGTGGTACCTGACACCCTGCTACCAGCCATTGAACGGTTTGCCCAGAACCTGAGCATATGCCCCAACACACCCGCGCAATGGGCGGCGTTGGCCTGCTTTACGCCGGAAACGCTGGCCATTTGCGAAGAGAGGCGACAGGTATTCAAGGTTAGAAGAGACTTTGTGGTGACCGCACTTCCCAAAGCAGGCATCGAGTTACACTCGACACCTGACTCCGCATTTTATGTGTACGCCAAATCGCCTTATGACAGTGAGCGCTACTGCAGGGAATTGCTGGAACAGGCTTTGGTGTGTGCTGTCCCCGGCAAGGACTTTTCCGAATTCCGGGGAAGCGAAATGATGCGGTTCTCGTATGCCAATTCGATGGACAATCTGGAAACTGCCATCGAACGGATACGACTTTTCAACAATCGCCAGTTGCCCTAACGTTTAGCCTTCCGAACCAGCCACAGACACGGCAGATACTTTTTGGTTGTTTTCTCGAGAGGCAACCAAGCTGCCTTGTTGATACGCCGAATCAATTCGGGATTTCAGGGCCAACACTTTGCCGGGATAGCCACCATCATTACCGTGAATGGCTGCGCCAACATACCAGCGAAGACCCGCATGAACAGAACCAGTACGGCGGGTGTATTCGCGAATGATTTTCGCACCAACACGCATGTTCATTTCAGGATTCAGGGGTGACCAGTCGCCCGGCGACAAAGCCTCAAACTTGTCTTTGTGAATTTTGGGCATCACCTGCATCAAACCGCGCGCACCCACCGGACTTGCCGCAAATGGATTGTAAGAGGACTCGATACCCACAATCGCGAGGATCAGGGTGGGCTCTACTTTCTCTTCCTTGCCAACCTTGTAGGCCAAACGAACAATAGACTCCACTGCCTCGGGCGATACGCTGTAGCGCTTTGCCAAATACGACGTAATTTGACGTTGGCCTGCTGTCAGCGGTTTGCTCGAATCAATCGAATTGAACTTCACAGGCATCAGGTTTTTGGAACCCGACGGGGTGCCCGAAGCCTTGCTTGTGTTGTTAACCACCTCAGCACCACCGGCTGCAAGGCCAGTGCTGAGCAAGTCGATTTCAGTGGCGAAAATTGCCTGCACGGGGGCAGAGAAAAACACCTGACTGCGAAGTTCAGCGTTGGACAGCAGAATTGCCACTGCACCAGCTACCAGAACTGACGTTGCCACACCGAGACCTGTGACGGCATGTTTCAAAGATTGAAGTAAATTCTGAGACTGGACCTGCTGGCCATTCACGCTCAGAACGGTTTCGTACTGCTTCATGCAACCTCCTCTGCTACGCAAACGCAGGCTTAACCCTGCATTGTTTGACTCAGCGGTGCATCTGCCTCCATTTTGTCCGTGAGGCAGAACGTTCTGCTTTAACCAACGACCACAAGTACTGCATGGTTAAAGCACTCTTAAGATGAAGTTAGGCTGACTTGAGTTCCCTCAAGTTTCACCCTCCAACTGCGTTTGTGTGACTTAGGTGATACCTGTCACAAAGCTGACCGGATTCTAGGGTCAACCCGGGCAGGGGTCAATGCAAAATCTGGTAGAGTCTTTCTACTCAAAACAAGAACTTACCCCCATCGCTAGGCGTTATGCGCTTTTGGGGGGCTTGAAAAAGCCCTCTAGGTGTGGGTTGTAATTTCTTGTTAACTGTTCCTTTCGGACCACAAACAGGCAGTTTTTTTCACAATGCGATACAAGAACCTTCGAGACTTCATCGATTTACTCTACAAAGAAGGTGAACTTCAGCGAGTACCCGAATCGGTCAGTCCAATTCTGGAAATGACCCACCTTTGCGACAAAGTGCTGCGCGCCGAAGGCCCGGCTTTGTTGTTTGACGCGCCCGAAGGCTACAAACACCGTGTATTGGGCAACCTGTTTGGCACACCAAAACGTGTGGCCATGGGCATGGGTGCCAGCAACACCGAGGCGCTGCGGGACATTGGCCGCACTCTGGCCTACCTGAAAGAACCTGAACCACCCAAGGGAATGCGAGACGCACTGGACAAGTTGCCTTTGGTGAAACAGGTGCTGTCAATGGCCCCAAAAGTGGTCAGTAAAGCACCATGCCATGAAAACGTAGTAGAGGGCCCCGACGTTGACCTGAACCAGATACCCATTTGGACTTGCTGGCCCGATGATGCAGCCCCTTTACTCACTTGGGGTTTGGTGGTCACCAAAGGCCCAAATCGCAAACGCCAAAACCTGGGTATTTACCGTCAACAACAAATTGGCAAAAACCGGCTGATCATGCGCTGGCTGGCACACCGTGGCGGTGCGCTCGATTTCCGCGACCATGCCCTGAAGTATCCCGGTCAACCTTTTCCAATTTCAGTGGCACTGGGTGCCGACCCCGCGACTATTCTGGGTGCAGTGACGCCCGTTCCCGACACACTGTCTGAATACCAGTTCGCAGGTTTGCTGCGCGGCAGCCGCACTGAACTTGTGGCTTGTAAAGGCAATTCGCTTCAGGTGCCAGCCGAGGCCGAAATGGTGCTGGAAGGCCACATTTACCCCTATGAGCACCCCATCGCAGTGGCGGCCCGCAAAGGAAGAACCGATGGCGAAGTGCCCGAGATACGCGACGGCGTCACCGTGCTCAGAGAACCCCCGCCTGTGCCCGAATACCTCAAGGGTTGGGACTGCGCACTGGAAGGTCCCTATGGCGACCACACCGGCTACTACAACGAACAAGACTGGTTCCCCGTATTCACCGTGGACCGCATTACGCTGCGCAACGATGCCATTTACCACAGCACCTACACTGGAAAACCACCCGATGAGCCTGCCGTATTGGGTGTGGCACTGAACGAAGTGTTTGTGCCAATACTACAAAAGCAGTTCCCGGAAATTGTGGACTTTTACCTGCCTCCCGAGGGCTGCAGCTACCGCATGGCGGTCATCTCGATGAAAAAGGCGTATGCCGGGCATGCCAAGCGAGTCATGATGGGCGCCTGGAGCTTTTTGCGCCAATTCATGTACACCAAGTTTATCGTGGTCGTGGACGATGACGTGAACGCGCGCGACTGGAAGGAGGTGATTTGGGCGATCACCACCCGGATGGACCCAGTGCGGGATACCGTGTTGATACAAAACACGTCAATTGACTACCTGGACTTTGCAAGCCCTGTGAGTGGCTTGGGCGGCAAAATGGGACTGGATGCCACCAACAAGTGGCCAGGTGAAACCAACCGTGAATGGGGCCGCAGCATTCAGCCCGACCCCAAGCTGGATGAGCGTGTGCGAGAACTTATGAGTCGCTTGGGTCTGTAGAAGGCTCGGTCGCCGAACGAGAAGCCCAAGGGCTTCTCGTTTGAAACCAGAACACACCTGCTGCAAGAGCCACAGCGCCCAAACCTGCGCGCAAGGCCACTTGGGAAATGGGCTTTCGAAAACGCAACAGCGCTGTGGAGGCCAACATGCCAAGCAGGGGATACTTTTTTAAGCCCTCTTGCCAAAATTGACCACCCAAGCTTGCCACTGGACCCAGTGCGCGCATGTTGCGCTGCCCTAGCCAGCCACCAAACTGCCTGAACACATTGACCCAGGCAAATTCGTTTTTCAAGGTATCCACCTGCCCGCCAAACTCCATGCGCTCTAGCTGGGCTTTCATCATCAATAATTCTTTGCGTGCTTCCAGTGCATCAAACTTTTTGCTCATGACTGCTCCCGGGGCTCGCTGCCCAAACTGTCAAGTACTGCTTGCTTGTCGCGCCCCAGCTCCGCCAATGTTGCCTCAAACAAGGGGGGCTGCGAGGCCAGAGTGTCTTTTAACTGGACATAAAAATACACACCCAGAACCACATAGAAGGCTGCGCACCCGGCGATTGCGAGAAAGCGGTGTGTGTCCCACGCCAAGGCAATGACCAGGATGCAAACAAACAAAGACGCAAATGCAGCTGCCAATGCTGTAAGCAATGACCAAACCACCGTACGCACGGTAGTTTGACGAACCTGAGCCAACTCGACACCCGCCAACTCGAGGCGTGTTTGGGTCATGCCCAGTAAACTGGCCACAACCCGTTTCAGTGCTGCCCTTGCATTTGGATTTAGCACAGCCAACCTTTAACGACGGTTAACAATCAAACCTAATACGAACCCCACCGCTGCCGCAATACCCACTGCTTTCCACGGGTGATCATGCACATAGTCATCCGTGGCGCGCGCTGCGGCCTTGCCTTTCTCAAGTACAGCCGATTGGGCGTCTTGCATCACCTCTTTTGCGCGACGCAAACTGACCAGCGCCTTTTCACGCAATTCGACTGCGCGCTCGCCTGAAGATGACGCTGCGGCTTTCAACAGATCTTCGGCATCGCTCAACACAATTTTCATGTCACTAAAGAGTTTGTCTTTGCTGTTGTCCATATATCGGCCTCGTGCTGGTGAATGAAAGTAATGAATCAGTCTAACAAAGGAAAACCCAGATTGGGAAAGGCTTGCAGGCAAGCGCATCATTTTTGGCTTGAATCATTCGGCTCTGTATAAAAACTCAAGTAAGCTTTCCATGGGCCCCCAACTGTCATAGGCCCGCGGGCTTTTCACCAAAACACCTACTGCCCACAACTGCCCTTCCCGGTCTCGCAGGTAACCCCCCAAAGAACGTACACCGTTAAGGCTTCCTGTTTTCAGGTAGGCGAATCCATCCACATTGTTCACGCGTCGATGCAGTGTGCCGTCTGCACCGGCGCGCGGAAAACTGGCCAGAAAATCAGGAAAATCGGATCGAGCCGCCATATTTCGCAAAAACTCGGCCAAGCCTTTGGCATCAATCCGTGTGTTTCGGGACAAACCCGAGCCATTCTCAAAAAACCAGTCATTTGATGAAATGCCCTGCAACTTCAACCAATCCTTGAGCTGGGCATTGAAAGCCTCGGGCGTGCCTGCCACCGCCAATTCAAGGTGGCGAGCCATCACATTGCTGGACCATTTGTTGATCTGCTTAATCAGGTCGCTCAGTGGTTTCCCATAATGCGTGTACAAAGCAATGGTGTTGGCTGGTGTTACCCCTTTGATCACTTGACCACCTTGTGGACCGGCAAACTTGCCACCCAACTGCAACCAGATTTCCTTCACCCAGGATTCCCACACCCAATCCTGCGCGGGCACCCGAATGGGCAAGCGCGACTGACCGCAACGACGCGGGTAATTGCCCTTCACTGTCACCACCACATTGCGCCCGGCCTTTGAAAAATCCACTGACATGCCGTTCTTCCAGGCACCACAACCGCCACTGGTCAAATTGATTTCCGAGACAAATGCCCAATCTTTGGGAGCTTCCTCAGGCACAACCACGACCGTGTTTTCATTGATTTTCAGGTCGATCGACATGGCACCAAAATTCAGCAACAAGGCATCGGGTTGCGCATGGTAGGCCCGGTGAGGCGCGTCATCAAATGCATCTTCCTCTGCAAGGCCAAGGCTGGGCATTTGCTCGGTAAATGCTGAGTCATCCAAAACAACCGGGCCGTTGATTACATCCACACCTTTGGTTCGAAGTTGTCGAAGCGAAGCCCACAGGTCAGCACTCAAAAATGCAGGATCTCCACTGCCCTTGATGTACAAGGGACCGTTCAACACACCATCCACCGGCTCGGCGTCAGCATGAAAACCGGTTTTGAAACGATAAGTGGATTCCAGCTTTTGCAAAGCCAGCGCAGTGGTAAATACCTTGGCCACTGAAGCCGGGTTGACCAGTTGACTGGAACCATGCGCGTAAGCTTGCGGCTTTCGGTGGACGAAAGGTGAAATGGGCAATGCGTATGCTGTGAAATCGTCTGATGCAATGCCTTTTTTGACAAAGGCCTGAGTCACGCTGGAAGGAAAAGTCCGAACCTGAGGATCAACTGCGTTAGACCATGCGGCTTGTGGCCAAGCCAAGCTGAAAAGGACGAGTACACCACCTAGTTTACGAACTGACACGCGTGAAATCCTGAAGTGCAATTGTGAACTTTCAGGATATCACTCGTGCCACCTTGTGGCAGGCAGCCACTGTCCTCAGGTGTGTTTCTTCGGGTCCTTTTTACGCTCCCATGGCCTCGACGGCGAATCTGCCGCAGGCGCCTCTTGGGTGGGAGCCTCTTCCGCACTTACCGCAGGGGCAGCCACGGTGGCATCGGCCTTGCCCACAGGCGCGGGCGGAGCCACAGCAGAGTCTGTTGCAGCCGGATCTTCAACACCTTTGGGCAACCAGCGTTGCCGTCCCTGCGCCAGCGGCACTGCCTCTTCAGGCCTACCCACCGGCGCAGAACCAGGATCAGTCGGTGTGGCCTGCGGATCAGGCGAACCAAGTGAAGTCTTTTCCTGCTTGAAAGCCGAATTCCGAATCTCGGGTTTCACGACCTCGATTTCGTTGGCCAACATGTAGTCGTTCATATCGCGCCACCCCTCAAACACACCGGATTGGTGTGTATTTGGGTTCAAGGTAAAACAATCTTCCAGTGCGCGGCCAGAATGCCTGCACGCCGCACCCACCGCCTTGCTGTCTTCCATCGACAATTTGCCTGTCAGGCCCGGGATCTGCGACAGATCGCATGAACTCAGCATGGTTGCAGCACCTGCCACCATCAATATCTTCAGTTTTCTCATAATCCAGTCCTGATTGACTACCTCTACAGGTGATAACGTCCGGATCCCGGAAAAATTGATAGACATTTGCGGGGATGTTGGTGTTTTTCTTCTAATTGTGGTTTTACCCACAATATTTTCTTGTGCATTGCACCCAAACCCAGTAGACTTCGCTCCAGATTGCAAATCAACGGGTCGTTTTACGATTCTCACCATTGGACCGCGTTGGGTTGCCTTTGTTGGCACAAGCTTTAGAAGCTGTGCTTTGCCCATCGCCGCCAGTTCTCTTGCGACCATCCGGAACAACCTAGTTCCAAGCCGCGTCGTCTTATTTCTGTTCGTCGATGAATTTTTCAGTCCACATCGAATTGGAACTTTTATCATGTCTATGTCATTTGATGACATGGGTCTTGCCGCGCCTTTGCTGCAAGCCCTGAATGCTTTGAACATTACTGCCCCTACCCCCGTACAAGCTGAAGTGGTACCACTCGGCAAAGAAGGCGGAGACCTGATGGTTTCCAGCCAAACCGGTAGCGGCAAAACTTTCGGTTTCCTGTTGCCCGTTATGCATCGCATGATGACCGGCGAACAAAGCCCCATGGAAATGCTGGCTGGCCCAGAATGCCTGGTGCTGTGCCCCACCCGTGAATTGGCCCAACAGGTTAGCCAAGACGCCATCAACCTGGTGAAATTCACCAAGGGTGTTCGTGTCGCAACCGTTGTTGGCGGCATGCCCTACGGCAAACAAATGGCCAGCCTGCGTGGTGCCCGCATTGTTGTGGGCACACCCGGCCGCTTGCTCGATTTGGCCCAGCAAGGCAAATTGAACCTGAGCACCGTGACCACCCTGATCGTTGACGAGGCCGACCGCATGCTCGACCTGGGCTTCTCCGAAGACCTGGAAGCCATCGACCAGCTGTGCGGCAACCGCATTCAAACACTGATGTTCTCCGCCACCTTTGCCAAGCGCATTATCGGTTTGGCTGAAAACATCATGAACAACCCCAAGCGCATTGAAATGGCGGCTCAGAATGAAGCCAACACCGACATCGCTCAAAAACTGATGTGGGCCGACAACCGTGGCCACAAGCGCAAGCTGCTGAACCACTGGCTGGAGCACCCAGACATGGTCCAAGCTGTTGTATTTACAAGCACACAAATTGATGCTGAAAACCTGGCCCGCGATTTGGCTGACGAAGGCGTTCGAGCCTGCGCCCTGCACGGTGGCATGCCACAAGTAGTGCGTAACCGCCGTTTGGCCAGCGTTCGCAAAGGCGACATCAAGGTATTGGTTGCAACCGATGTTGCTGCCCGCGGCCTGGATGTGCCTGCAATTTCTCACGTGATCAACTACGGCATGCCCATGAAGTCGGAAGACTACGTGCACCGCATTGGCCGTACCGGCCGTGCTGGCCGCAGTGGTGTTGCGGTTACCTTGGCTGAAGCCTGCGACATCATCAGCGTTCGCGGCATCGAGCGTTTCATCAATTCCCGCATTCCTGAAGAACAAGTGGAAGGCCTGGAGCCACGTGGCAACTTCACACAAGCACCCCGTGGTGGCGGCAAGCCTGGCGGTGGCCGTGGTCGCTCCGGTGGCGGCGGTTACGCTGGCAACGGCGGCGGTCGTTCCGAAGGCCGCAGCTTTGGCGGTGGCGAACGCAAATCGTATGGTGACAAGCCATCATTTGGTGACCGCAAGCCCTTTGAAGCCCGTGAAGAGCGTAGCTTTGGCGAACGCAAATCGTATGGCGACAAGCCAGCTTTCGGCGAGCGCAAATCGTATGGCGACAGGCCAGCATTTGGCGAGCGTAAATCGTTCGGCGACAAGCCCGCATTTGGTGAGCGCAAGTCGTTCGGTGACCGCAAACCCTACGAAGCCCGCGAAGAGCGCAGCTTTGGCGACCGCAAGCCGTTTGTTCAAGGTGAAGAGCGCAGCTTCGGCGATCGCAAGCCTTTTGGTGAACGCAAATCGTTTGGTGACAAGCCTTCATTCGGCGATCGCAAACCCTTCGGTGAGCGCAAGTCGTTTGGCGACAAGCCTTCCTTTGGAGACCGCAAGCCTTCGGGCTTTTCAGGCAACTCCGATGCGCCCAAGAAGTGGAACCGTGACGCAGAGCGCCCAAGCTTCCCACGCTCTGAAGAGCGTGCTCGCCCAGCCTTCCGCGCCGAAGGTACAGCTGCTCCCTCAGGCCCCAAGCGCGAACATGCCTCTGGTGCCCGCAAGGAAAACGCGGCACGCAATATGGGTGACCGTGGTGGTTTCAGCCGCCGCCGCGCTGGCTAAAAAAGCAGCGTAAAAGCAGCACGGGGGAAACCCCGAGAAAAACCCTCAGCCGAAAGCCTGAGGGTTTTTTGTTTTTATGCGACAATTTAAGGCTTGTTGACCAACCAAGCAGGAAACCTCCCACCGTGCGGCCAAATTCCAAAAGCAAGTGGCTGGCGCAAAGCGCTCGACTTTCACGTTTCATGGCAGACCGAGGCATGATTGTCTCCGTCATCTACGCCTTTTCCCTGCTGGTGGGCTTTCTTGCAGTGGGTTTCGCATGGATGTCTGACTTTGCAGGCGAGTGGAACAAAGAACTGTTTGCCGAGCACATGTGGGTCGCGCTGCTCTTGCCTCCCATTGTGTTTCCAATTGCTTTGTGGCTGGTCAACACCATTTTCTGGGGCGCTGGCGGCAGTGGCATTCCACAGGCCATCAAGGTAACCAAACACCCCAAACCACGTTTGATGGAGAGGCTTCTGGGCCCACGTGCATTTCTGGGCAAACTGTTGATTACCCCATTCGTGATTGCAGCGGGCGCAGCCGCCGGGCGCGAGGGCCCTACGGTTCAAATTGGCGCAGCACTGATGGCCTATGCAGGTCGTTTTCCCAACATCGCCAAGTTATTTGATACGCGCTCCTTGATCATTGCAGGCGGTGCGGCCGGGGTTGCTGCAGCCTTCAACACCCCCTTGGGCGGCTTGATGTTTGCCTTTGAGGAATTGGGGCGCCGCAAAACAATGCGGCATACATCTGCCCTGCTGATGGCGATTGTGCTGGCCGGCTTGGTCGCACTGATTCTTCAAGGTAACTACTCGTATTTTGGCTATTCCAACGCCACCATTGATTGGGGGCAGGAATGGCTGATTATCTTTACTCTGGCAATTCTCACCGGAATAGTGGGCGGTCTTTACGGGCGAAGCATGTTGATTCTGGTGTCAAGCACCAGCTTTCTGGGTGGTTTGCGCAGTCGTTTTCCTTACCGGTTTGCAGCAGGGTGTGGGGTCGTGCTGTCCTTGATGGCTCTGGTGTTTGGTGCCGAGGTATTCGGCGCGGGGTACGAAGAAACAAAAGCTGCACTTCAGGACAGTGAAGAACTTTCACCCATGTTCTGGCTCACGAAAATGGTGGCAACCGTGGTGTCGTTTGCCAGCGGCATACCGGGCGGCGTATTTTCACCCACCTTGTCCATTGGCGCTGGTTTTGGTCACTTTTTTGCCGGGCTAACCAACAGCGAGACTGCCCCACTGATGCTGCTGGCCATGGTCGGTGTTTTGTCCGCAGTCACGCACTGCCCGATTACCGCTTTTGTGATTGTGCTGGAAATGGTCGACAACCATGATTTGGTCATGCCGCTGATTTTCGTATCGGCCATCTCCACGCAGGTTAGCAAACGCATTTTGCCCGCGTCCATTTATCACCTGCTTGCCAATCAAATCAAAGTGAGCTTTGCTCAGACAGAACCAACGCCAGCACCCGAGTCTGCGTCGGAAGCAAAGCCTGCTGAAACCTCTGGCCTTGACGACAAGAAATGAGCAAACGCTCAACCACCAAGTGCGGCGCGGGAAAAATTGTTGGATTGTCGGCGCTTGCCGTGCTGTGTTCGATCAAACCAGCAAATGCAATTGACAGCGTGGTTCAAAGGTTAAGTAACCCGGAAATGCACTGTGGCTACCAACCCACGTTCGACTTGTTTAACGGTGTGGTCAACGCACTTTCAGAGTCTCAAAGTACCGCAGCTGCGCTGACTCTTCGCAGAGAAGACCGGCGACTTGAATTGCTGATCCATTTCAAGCCGGGACAAACTGAAATTCCGCCGAACTGTCTACCCAAGCTCGAGGCCTTGAATAACGCCACCAAGGCAGGAAGATCTGGCCCGATCCTGATTCGATCCAGTACACAAACCGGGGGCAGTGCTGAACTTGATCTTGCTGTGGCCAGCCAAAGGCTGGATGCAGTTCAACACTATTTCAGGGACAACCGCCTGGCCCGCAAAGCTTTTGTGCTGGAACTGCACCCTGACACGTCGAGCCCGCTGTTTGGTGATGCAGTTCGCCTACCCAATATGGTGGAAATTTATTCCAGCCCCGCCAACTGATCAAAGCCAAGGCGGTCGCTGAGGCGGCTCAGCAGAGTGGCCAACTCCGCAGCTGAGCGCACCTTGAGTTTGTCAAACACATTGGCACGGTGCACTTCAACTGTGCGCATGGAAATGTCCAATTCAGAGGCGATTACCTTGTTCAGCTTGCCCTTGGCCACCAGAAACATCACCTCTCTTTCGCGAGGCGACAGGCGGTCAATTCGCTCGGACCATTGTTTCAATACTTCCAGATTGACCAGGAACTCACCTGATTTTTGAAGTGCCTGTTTAACCCGCTCAATCAAACGTTGATCGGTGGTGGGCTTCTCATAAAAATCGAATGCACCATTTTTAACAGCTTCAACAGCAGTAGAAATATCGCCATGCCCGGTGAGAAAAATGACAGGCAAACGATCAAGGCTGTAGCCGCTGCGTTTCAACCACTCAAACACCTCAAGACCCGACATATCGGGCATGCGCAAGTCGAGTAACAGGCAAAGCTCGGCTTCACTGCCAATGTATTCATCAAGCCTGGACTTGAAGCTTTCAAAGTTCGCAAACCCTTGCATCGGAAGATCCACGGTTTCGAACATCCACTTCATGCCCTCACGCAAATCGTCATCATCATCGAGCAGCAACACCTGCACTTTTTTAGTTGGCTCCAACTGACTGCTCCCCTTCCATGGATTCTTTGACTGCCATTGGCAAGTCCATTGTAAAACACGTGCCACCGGTGGGCACAGCCTCGGCTTTCAAGCGACCGCCATGAGATTCGGCTACAGAGCGGCACAGGCTTAGCCCCAGCCCCAACCCGTCGGGTTTTGTCGACACCAAGGCCTCAAACATTTTCTCGGTATTGTTCAAGCTCAAGCCGGGGCCATCATCGCGCACTGAAAACTCAAAGGAATTCTCCAACTGACGCGCACGTATCCACACATTGCGAATTCGTTGCGAGGCCGTGAACGCCTCGGATGCATTTTTAACCAGATTCACCAAAGCCTGCTCCACCATGATTCGATCGATGTACAACACGAAATCGGGTGTGCCAATGTCAAAGTGCAAACGCACCTGGTGAAGCATGGCGGTGGAATTGACCATGAACTGAATGGAATCGATCAAATCGGCCACACGAACATTCTCGCGCGTGGGCTTGCGTTTGCGCACCAGGTTTTGAACAGACCCAACTACACGGCCGGCGCGCTGCGCCTGATCGCGCAACTTTTCAAACAACTGGCCATACATTTCAAGGCTGGCACCACGCTGGCTTAAATTCATGCCCGCCTGCGCATACGACACCATGGTTGCCAGCGGCTGGTTCAATTCATGTGCAATGTTGGAAGCCACTTCACCCACCAAGGCAAATCGAGAAGCAGCTTGCAATTTTTCGCGTTGTTCGGCAATCAGTGATTCCGAACGTTTACGATCGGTGATGTCGATGACCGAACTCATCCAACCAGTGTGAGCACCCCGGCCGTCTTTCAGTGGTGCTTCCACGATCAGCACATCAATGAACTTGCCATTCTTGTGCTGGTAAATGGTTTCGAACCCTTCCGGTGGGGCATTGCCTGAAATGACATCAGCCACCAACCTTTTGTATTCCTCAGTGCTTTTGCTGGGCCAATATGGCAAGGGCTGGGGAATGCCGATCAATTCTTCAGGTTTATAACCCACCATATTGCAAAATGCCGGGTTCACATAACGAATAAAACCCTGTAAGTCCCACACCCGCAAACCCACGGCCATGGAGTCTTGCATGGATTGGCGAAACAACTTTTCTTCTTCCAGGCGCGCTTCAATTTCCAGACGACGGCGGGAGTCTCGCCACAACATGATGAAACTCAGCAACAGCAACAAGAGCAAAAACGCCAATGCGCCGGTAATGCCATAGTTAAACAATCGGGGGCCTTCTTGAATGCTGTTGACCCTGAGTTGAAATTGCAGCCCGCCAAGTTCCAGTGAAGTGGTGTGCATGTACACGCCAGCGCCCGGACTGGCTTTGACCAGGCGCGACAATATTGCGCCGCTGGCGTCGAGTAGTTCAACCTGGTTGTCTTGTGCAAACCACCACGGCAACTCTTTTTCCAGCATCAGGTCAAGGTCGATCAAACCCGCGGTAACAGCCTCTCCACGCGGGGCCACACTGACGTTGGCCACGTAGTGCCGCCCTTGAAACAAAAAAGGTCCAACCAGGCCGTCCAGACGGGACTCGTAACGCTGATTGACCGGCGCTGAAATCAAATTACGAACCGCTTCCAAATCGTATTCGTCAAAATTGTTTTCCAGGTTCACGATCGGGGTCAGTTCCGGTCCACGAAACACGGCGACCAATTCGCCAGAGCTGCGGCTCAACTGATTCAGGCTTGCAGCCAACCGTGCCGACGGATAGATGAGCGAATCGTTCGTCAGCGCTTGCAAGGAATTGATCAAGCCACCCACTTGAAACTGAATGTTCTGGCGAGCCCACAGCGCATCAGCAATCAGTTTTGCCTGGTTTTGATCCCGTTCATCTTGCTGGGCGTAGTAAACTGCGGCCACCAGCAAAGCCATCAAAAGTGAAAATACAAGCACAGGCATGCCAAACCTCATGGCTTGGCGGCGCTTGATCTTCTTTAAATTGGGCTCATAAGGGGCGAACACTTGCATGGCTGGATAGTGCCACGAAATGACGAAAAGATTTCAGAGCATGTGGAAACCCACAATGGTGAGGACGGTCCTACTCTGGAATTTTCAATGAATACTTACAAACTAGCCGCAATATGAAATATCTGTCAGCACTTGGAATTTTGCTTGGGCTTCACGGCGTTGCATTGGCACCCGCCAGTGCAGCACCGCCCATCCTGATCAAGTTCAGCCATGTTGTCGATGAAAACACCCCAAAGGGGATCGCTGCGCTGGAATTCAAAAAGCTGGTGGAAGAACGCACCCGTGGGCGGGTGAAAGTGGAGGTTTATCCGAACTCTTCGCTGTACAAAGACAGGGAAGAACTTGAAGCGCTTCAATTGGGAGCCGTTCAAATGCTTGCACCCTCGCTGGCCAAGTTCGGCCAACTGGGCATGCGCGATTTCGAGGTGTTCGACCTTCCCTACATTTTCCCGAATCGTCAGGTTCTAAAAACTGTCACTCAAGGTGAAATTGGCAAGCAGCTGCTGGCGCAACTTGAAGATCGCGGAATATTGGGACTGGCCTACTGGGACAATGGTTTCAAGGTGATGAGCGCCAACACACCGCTTCGACTACCCGAAGACCTGAAAGGCAAACGCATGCGAATACAGCCTTCACGGGTGCTCGAAGCCCAAATGGAGGCGCTGGGAGCCACGCCAATTCCACTGGCGTTCTCGGATGTACACACTGCACTGGAGACCGGTTTGGTCGATGGCACTGAAAATCCGCCCTCCAACCTGTACTCCAAAAAAATGCACGAAGTTCAGAAATACGTGGCGGTAACCAATCACGGTTATCTGGGCTATGCGGTAATCGTTAACCGCAAGTTCTGGAACAGCTTGCCCGCAGACATTCGCGTCACGCTTGAAAAAAGCATTGTCGACGCAACCCGCAAAAACGACGACGAAGCGGAGAAACTGAATGCGCAAGCCTTGGCCAAGGTGAAAGAATCCAAAAACACCAAAGTGGCGATATTGAACAATGCTGAAATCGAACTGTGGCGCAAGGCGCTTGAGCCAGTGCACCGTCGCATGGAAAGCCGTATTAGCAAAGAATTGATCAGCAGCATACGCAAAGCCGCTGCTGATCAGGCTACAGTAAGCAGGTAATCAGGCCTCTACGCCGCCCAGCTTTTGGCGTGCAACTTCCAGAAACTGCTCGGGTTCGGGTCGAACACGGTAATTTGACGTTTGGTCTGAGTACACAATTCGCCCATGTTTGTTGATGATCAACACTGTGGGTAACACAGTGTCTTCCCCATGCCCCATCCACTTCAGGCCAAATGGCACGCCGTTTTCATGCACCAGCTTTAACTTCTTGCTGGCCTTGAAATCAGTGTCTACAAAAAACCTCATCGGCACCTTGAATCGCTCGGCGAGTTCTTTGGTTTTGGTCTCCGGCTGCGGGCTGATGAGCGCCACTTTCACACCCAGGCGGTCAAGGTCAATGTAACGTGCCGCCACTTCGCCAATTTGTGTCATGCACAACGGGCACCAATTGCCCCTGTAAAACATCAGCAACCATGCTGATCCTTTGAATTGCTCGCTGGAAAAAGACTCACCATCCAGGGTATTCAGTTCGAATACCGGAAGTTTCTCACCCTCATTCAACAGGGCATTGTTGCGTTCACCCAGATTGGAATACCAAAAGATGTAGGCGATACTGCCAAAAAAGATCAAATTGCCGAGGATCAAGGGCAAGGGGTCCGCCTCCATGCCCGGATCGGTCAACACCAAGGCAATGCCGGTAAGGTTGGCCGCCATCAGCAAGTGGAGATTGCGTGATGTTCGGGCGCGCCTGCGCATGAACATCCACACAAACAGGTAAAAATTGGGCAAAGCCAACACAAACACCCCTATCCAGCCAGGGCCAAGCGGGCTGTGCCAACTCAGGGTAGCCACGTGCAACAGACTCAGGTTGATCAAGACTAAAAACAGGACAATGAAAACCGACTTTGCTTTGTTCATTCTGTGGGGCGTTGTATTAAATCGACCCCTAGTGTAAACAAAAGTGACTGACACCCTGCTTGCAGGCAACTTTTTTTCATCCCGCCCCTTGAAATACCTCCCCCCCACCCCTATCATTAGCACTCGATGACGGCGAGTGCTAACAAGGCATCCGTCAGTTTCTCTAAGCAATTCTTTTTAAAAGACAAATTTAGGAGTGGTATCCATGAACATTCGTCCGTTGCATGATCGCGTGATCGTGAAGCGTCTCGACAGCGAGCGCACAACAGCCTCTGGCATCGTGATCCCAGAAGCCGCCGCCGAGAAGCCCGATCAAGGTGAAGTGATTGCAGTTGGCCCAGGCAAGCGCGATGACAGCGGCAAGCTGATCGCCATGGATGTGAAGGTTGGCCAGCGCGTGTTGTTCGGCAAATATGCCGGCCAAGCCATCAAAGTGGATGGCAAGGAAGTGCTGGTGATGCGTGAAGAGGACATCATGGGCGTTATTGAAGCTTAAGTACAAAGCTTGATGACTAAGCCTAATTACACAGAATTCAAGAGGAAGATTAATCATGGCAGCTAAAGAAGTATTTTTCGGCGACGACGCACGCAGCCGCATGGTGCGTGGCGTAAACATTCTGGCCAACGCAGTGAAAGTTACCTTGGGCCCACGTGGCCGCAATGTGGTGCTCGAGCGTTCATTCGGCTCCCCCACCATCACCAAGGACGGCGTTTCCGTGGCCAAAGAAATCGAACTGAAAGACAAGTTCGAAAACATGGGCGCACAAATGGTCAAAGAAGTTGCTTCTCGCACTTCTGACAACGCAGGCGATGGCACAACAACCGCCACGGTTCTGGCCCAAGCCATTGTGAAAGAAGGCATGAAGTTTGTGACCGCGGGCATGAACCCAATGGACTTGAAGCGTGGCATTGACAAGGCCGTAAGCGCCGCAATCGTTGAACTGCGTGCATTGAGCAAGCCCTGCGCAACCACCAAGGCGATTGCACAAGTGGGCTCCATTTCCGCCAACAGCGACGAATCCATCGGCAACATCATTGCTGAAGCCATGGAAAAAGTAGGCAAGGAAGGCGTAATTACCGTTGAAGACGGCAAGAGCCTGGACAACGAACTGGATGTTGTTGAAGGCATGCAGTTTGACCGCGGTTACCTGAGCCCCTACTTCATCAACAACCAGGAAAAGCAGGTTGTTGCTCTAGACAACCCCTTCGTGCTGTTGCACGACAAGAAAATCAGCAACATCCGTGACCTGCTGCCCACACTGGAACAAGTGGCCAAGGCGGGCCGCCCATTGTTGATTATTGCTGAAGACATCGAAGGCGAAGCCCTGGCGACTTTGGTTGTAAACAACATTCGCGGCATTTTGAAAACTTGCGCAGTGAAGGCCCCTGGCTTCGGCGACCGCCGCAAAGCCATGCTGGAAGACATCGCCATTTTGACCGGCGGCGTTGTAATCGCTGAAGAAACCGGCATGAGCCTGGAAACTGTAACCCTGGAACACCTGGGTCAGGCCAAGCGCATTGAAGTGGGCAAAGAGAACACCACCATCATCGACGGTGCTGGCGACGGTGCAAACATCGAAGCCCGTGTAAAGCAGATTCGCGGCCAGATCGAAGAGTCATCTTCCGACTACGACCGTGAAAAGCTGCAAGAACGCGTGGCCAAGTTGGCTGGCGGCGTTGCAGTAATCAAGGTTGGTGCTGCAACCGAAGTTGAAATGAAGGAAAAGAAAGCCCGCGTAGAAGACGCCCTGCACGCAACACGCGCTGCTGTGGAAGAAGGCATTGTGCCTGGCGGCGGCGTAGCCCTGCTGCGTGCACGCGCCAAGATTGAAGGCTTGAAGGGCTTGAACCCCGACCAGGACGCAGGTATCAAGATTGTACTGCGCGCCATGGAAGAGCCACTGCGCATGATCGTGACCAACGCGGGTGAGGAATCATCTGTTGTGGCCAACAACGTGATGGGCGGCGAAGGCAACTACGGCTACAACGCGGCCACAGGCGAGTACGGCGACATGGTTGACATGGGTGTTTTGGATCCAACCAAGGTAACCCGCACAGCCTTGCAAAACGCAGCGTCTATTGCTTCATTGATGCTGACCACCGATTGCATGGTTGCTGACGCGGCCGATGACAAGCCTTCAGCACCTGACATGGGTGGCATGGGCGGAATGGGTGGTATGGGCGGCATGGGCATGTAATTGCCTTGGCTCCCAAGCTTCACTGCTTGTGATCAAACCGCTGGCCTGGTACAAACCACGCCAGCGGTTTTTTTATCAGCTTATCTTGAACTTCCCGCACTGCGCATTCAGCTGAGAAAACGCCTCTGTCAATTCCACCAAAGACTTTCTAATTTCACCCACGCAATTCGCGTTTTCCTCCGACATCGCCGCATACTTCTCAATCTGGGTCGACAACAAAGTCGCAGCCGAACGTTGCTCAGACAAGGAACTGGTCACTTCGGAAGCCATCACTTTCACATCACCTGCGCGACTCCTTATCGTGCCCATCAAATCCCTGGTCTGATTCATGCGGCCCAAACTTGAGGACACCTTGCAAGCCCAACCAGTCATCTCGGTCACTACGTTTTGAGTACCTTTTTGAATGGCCCCCACCATTTGCTCAATTTCAGAAGTTGATTGAGTAGTTCGCTCGGCCAACCGCCTTACTTCATCTGCAACCACCGCAAATCCCCGCCCCTGCTCACCTGCACGTGCAGCCTCAATGGCGGCATTCAAGGCCAGTAAATTGGTTTGACCTGCAATTTCCTCGATCACTGAAATGATTTGACTGATTTGGTCAGACTGGCTGCCCAATTCATGAACAGTTTGACTTAGCTGCGTGGCACCCTGTGCAGTTTTCTCGACATCCTCAGAAGTGCTCTCCACCAAACTCAAACCAGACTCTGATTCAGCGCTTGAATCCTCCGCCGCCAACTTGGTTTGCTCGGCGACATCGAACAACTGGGAAATATTTGCGGACATTTCCTCAATACCTGCAGCCATTTCCGCACTGGAATTGGATTGGGAGACAGCGGACTCATCGACCACGCCCAACTGTTGACGAATACTGTCCAGGCTTCGCTCAGCAGCGCGGGTCCTCTCCCGAATATCGCGTACCAAATCAAGCAACGCCAATCGCATGGTCTCGAACACGGCCGTCACGCTGCCAGGCTTTGACTGAAGGTTCGACATCTCGGCACACTGCAAATCGCCTGAAGCAATTTTGCTGGCTTGCGTGGCTAAAAAGCCAGGCTCAGCGCCCAAACTCTGCCGAACTGAACGTGCATACACCATGAGACTTGTGCATAAAAAAGTCAGGGTCAAGGCCATGCTTGCGTACAAAGTCCAAAGCAGGCGCCCTGTTTCGGCATGAATTTCCTGTGTCAGTTTGTTGATGGCAGCGGTTTGAGTTTGCAAGCCCAACTCTTCAATCGACGAACCTGCCTTGACCACCGGGCGGTCCATGCCATTCACCGATTTATCCAACTCACGGTATTGAAACGGAAACGCCGGATCGTATTTGGCCAAAGCCGTTGCATAGGCAGCGGATGCTGCTTTGAAATCGTTCTGCCACGCCTGAATTGCTCTGATACGGGCGGAATCGGAGGCAACCGCCTGGTTTTTTAACAGATCGGCCGTGGTTTGCTCAAATTGTTGAACATACTTGGAGAATTCCTTTTTGTACTTGTCTGCCGCACCTTCACCCTCGCCCCGCAACAGCACATTTTTAAACGAAGAGGCCATTTTCGTAGTGTGGTGATTGGCCTGGGCAATCAAGCGGCTCACCTCGTTCTCCTGAACAATTTTTGCGGTGCCCACTGTTTCCAGTTCGGTCAGGCGATTCATTTGAATAGTGACCCAAAACAGCGATGCGGCAACAATCAAGGCGATAACCGCACAAATGCCCAAGGCTTTTTGAGTCAGGGTAAATTGATGTTTCATGGTGTTGTTGATGTGGTTTTGACAGCCACCAGCATGTGCCTATCGGCAAGTACAATCGCCCCCTGAATTGGCGACGAACCCCAACAGGTGGTTAGCCCGTTTTATTCAACCCTGAGTCAAATTCTTACTTGACCTTACAAGTCCACAACCCTATAATTTGCGGTTACCTAATTAACCAGCAAGTGATTTGGCTTTGTCGGTTGGCACTCACACCAATGAGACCAATTAACCGCCAGGTTGGCTGCAACGGAGAAACTCATGAAAGAAGGCATTCACCCCAACTATCGCGAAGTGTTGTTCATGGACATGTCCAACGGCTTCAAATTCATTTGCCGCTCTACCGCGCCTAGCCGCGAGACCGGAGAACACGAAGGCAAGGAATACCCTTTGATCAAGCTGGACGTGAGCTCTGAATCTCACCCCTTCTACACCGGCGCACAAAACACAATCGTGGACACCGCTGGTCGCGTTGAGAAGTTCCGTCGTCGTTTCGATCGCTTCAAGAAGTAATTTTTCGCGCAAGTGATCATAAAAAGGCAGCTCAGGCAAACTGGCTGCCTTTTGTTTTTACGGACACAATAAGAACATGGTCATTACCGCAGCCAACAACACTCGTTTGTCGCGCAGGCTATTGTGGGGCTTGATACTGCTCTACATTTTGCCGGGCCTTTTTGCGCGCACACCCTGGAAACCTGACGACGCCGCGGGCTTTGGCCAAAGCTTTACCTTTTCCCAACTGCCTTTTTCAGAATGGGCGATGTCGCTGATTGGCGACCGCATGTATGTCGAAGGCGGTCTGCTGTCGGCCTGGCTTGCAGGCTTGTTCGGAAAACTGGCACTTGCTGTCGACCTGCCCCACAACTGGCTCGATGACGCCATGCGCTTGGGCAATGTATTTTGGATGATTTTGGCCGGCTGGGCCATTTGGAACACCACCTACCGATTGGCCAAGCGGGTTGAGCTTCAACCCGAAGACCCACTTGGCACTGCACCTACCCGGGTCGATTACGCCCGTGCTGTGGCAGATGCCTCGGTACTTTGCTTTTTGGGTACTTTGGGCCTTCTTGTTCGCTCCCACATGCAGGTGCCTGAAATTGCCGAACTGGCTGGCATTTCAATCATGCTGCTGGGTGCAGTGCGCTCGCTTGACCGGCCAATTGGCGCGGGCTGGATGCTGGGCGCGGGTATTGCCATCGCCTTTTTTGCACGTGGCTGGGCACATTGCTTGCCCTTTTTGCTCTTGTTGCTGGTCAGCTCGATGACACACAGCTCATTGCGCTTTGGTCTGCTTCGTCGCATGACCCGGGCTGCTGCCGTGTTCGCCATTCCTTTTGCCATCTGGTTTTTCTGGCTTATGAGCCAAAAAAACGGGGAATTGTGGTGGAACGCCTGGAATGAATGGAATGTACGCCGCTTTCTGATACTTGACCCAACCCAGTCTTTTGACCTGGTCAAACTGGTAATCACCCTGAAAACCCTGACCTGGTTTTTGTGGCCAATTTTACCCATGGCGTGCTGGACCATTTGGCGTTACCGCAAGGCTTTGACTGAACCCTCCATCCGCATTCCTTTGGCAGGCGGCGCCGCCGGTGTGGTTGTACTGCTGATTACAAACCCGGCCGATGAGGCCAACTATTTCCCATTGCTGGCACCACTTTCAGTGCTTGCTGCAATCGGGCTTTCCACCATGAAGCGCGGCCTGATCAGCCTGATTGACTGGTTTGCAGTGCTTTGGTTTACATTCGCGGCCGTGTTGGTGTGGCTGGGCTGGACTGCAGCCACATTTGGTTTCCCCGCAAAAATAGCAGCCAACTTCGAGAAATTGTCTCCTGGCTATGTGCCCGATGTCATCGGCCTTGAACTTGCCTTGGCGTTTCTGGCCAGCATCGCCTGGATCCGCCTGATCGTATGGCGAACAGCCTCAGGAAGCCGTGCTCTCTGGCGTCCCATGGTGCTGACCACCGGTGGCGTTATTTTGCTGTGGTTGCTGATGATGACCCTGTGGATCCCAAGAATTGATTATGCAAAAAGCTTCAAGGCCTTGGGCGATGCAATTACCCAATCGGTGCTGAATCATCAGGCAGCTGCCAACAGGGAATGCGTTGCAGACTACAACCTGGGCTACGCGCAGCGGGCTACCCTTCAATACCACGCCAAGGTTGACTTCATTCGCAAAGGGCAATTCAAGGAAGCCTCGGAATGTGAGTACCTATTGCTACAAGACGACACCCGGCAAAGCCTTAAGATCAAGGTTGATTTTGAATCCAAGGCATCTGAGCGGTGGGAATTGATCTGGACCGGCAACCGAAACTCGGACCGACATGAATTCTTCTTCCTGTATGCACGGACCCAGCAGGTAGAACAGCAGACAGAAAACAGCAGTCGTTAAAGGTGTCGCATGGCCAGTAGTATTGTTTTATTCGCCCAGAACCGGCCGCGCAGGGCACTGCTGAATCAGGCTTTGCCAATTCTGCTGGGGCAACTGGCGGTTATGGGCAACGGCCTGGTTGATACATTGATGGCCGGGCAGGCTGGCCCCGATGTGCTGGCGGCCATGGCTGTTGGGTCATCCATTTATATCAGCCTGTACGTGGGCTTGATGGGGGTCATTATTGGCCTGACTCCCATTTGCTCTGCCCACTTTGGCGCTGGCGACCACCGCAAAGTTGGAGAAGACGCCGTGCAAGGCGTTTGGTTGGCCCTGACCATGAGCTGCATTGGCATGGCCATTCTGCTGAACCCGGACCCTATTTTTCAACTGACCAATACCCCTGCTCACATTGCCAGCGACACCCGTGGCTACCTGCTTGGCATTGCCTGGGGTTTGCCAGCAGCCTTGGTGTTTCGTGTGTTTTATGCGTTGAATCAGTCCATTTCACGCCCACAAATTGTGGTGGCCCTGCAAGTGCTGATGCTGCTGCTGAAAATTCCCTTGAACATTTGGTTCATGAACGGCGGGTGGGGCTTGCCTGCCTTGGGAGCGGCTGGTTTTGGTTGGGCCACAGCAGCAACCATGTGGCTGGTGCTCGGTATTTCGGCCCTCATTTGGTTATTCGACAAACATTACAGCGAATTCAAATCCATTCGCAGCCTGAAACCTGACTGGCATCGTCTTGGGCAAATCCTTCGGCTCGGGCTTCCGATTGGTGGCTCATACCTGATTGAAGTCAGCTCGTTCACCGTCATTGCGCTGCTGGTGTCGCGTTTCGATGTGTACCAGTTGGGCGGGCACCAAATTGTGTCCAATATGGCGGCCATGGCGTACATGGTGTGCCTGTCCCTGGGCAATGCCACAACGGTGTTGGCCTCGCAGCAAATTGGCGCTGGGTTTAACAGATACGCAAGCGTGATCGTAAAGCGCGGCATTGAAACCGCCATGCTGGTTGCCGCCTGCGTTTGTCTGGGTTTGTATGTATTCGACCTGGAATTGATTTCGTTCTACACCAAAGACGCAAAAACCATCGAGGTCGCCTTGGGCTTGATGCCTTGGGTAATTGCCTACCATTTTATTGATGCCGTACAAACTCTGTGCTCGTTTTCGCTTCGGGCCTACCGTGTGTCGGCACGCCCCATGCTGATTTATTTGGTGAGCCTGTGGTTTGTGGGCATTGGCGGGGGCATGTGGCTTGGTGTGTGGCAAGAAAACCCACTGAAATCAAAAGGCTTCTGGATGGCGAGCGCAGGTGGGCTGCTATTGGCTGGAACCTGCCTGGCCTTGCTGCTGGCCCATGTAATGCGCCAGCGCAATGCTTTGGAACTTACTTTGCCAACTAAGCCGCAGGCGCTGTCGGGGACTGAGGGCTCTCCTGGCTCGCCTTCGCCTCTGGCGCCACAATGAAATGCTCGCGGTAAAAACGAAGCTCGTCGATTGACTCGTGAATATCAGCCAAAGCGGTGTGCTTGGTTTTCTTCACAAATTTTCGGGCTATGGTTGGGTTCCAGCGTTTGCACAATTCCTTTAGTGTGCTCACATCGAGATTCCGATAATGAAAATATGCTTCCAGTTTGGGCATGTACTTGGCCATGAATCGGCGGTCCTGGCAAATGCTGTTGCCACACATGGGGCTTTTACCCGGGCCGATGTATTTCGCCAAAAATTCAATTAGCAACGCCTCCGCCTGGGCTTCATCAATCGGGGATTCCTTTACGCGCGCAGTCAGGCCACTCTTGCCATGGGTGCTGGTGTTCCAAGCATCCATCCCGGCCAGAATTTCATCGCTTTGGTGAATGGCGAGCACAGGCCCTTCTTCCAGCACATTCAATTCGCTGTCCGTCACAACAACCGCCACTTCGATGATTTTGTCGTTAAATGGGTCCAGACCTGTCATTTCCATATCAACCCACACCAGGCGATTGTCGTCGCGGGGAATCTTGGTTTCAACAGGGGTGGAACTTGGCGTGGCTTGTGACATAATTTGGATGAGCTTTGAGGTTGAATCTAAAGAGAGCTGTATTGTCTCACAGGCATTGAAGCGCAAATTAATCAAGGGTGGTAGCGAGAAATGGTTTTTACTGAAGTCTTTGTTCTGGCAGTAGTGTTGAGTGTGGCGCTTCGCCTTTATCTGGCAAGTCGCCAGGTGCGGCACATTGCCTTGAACCGCGCGCAAGTGCCTGCGGAGTTCAGGGAGCAAATCAGCCTGCAAGACCATCAAAAGGCGGCAGACTATTCAATCGCAAAAACCCGCCTGGGCATGATCAACGTGCTGATTGAAGCCACTATCCTGATGGGGTTTACCTTGCTGGGCGGCCTTCAATGGATTCAAAATTTCACAAGTACCGCCGCCGAGGGTATTTTGGCGGGTTTGCTGCTGATCGCCGTGGTGGGCTTCATCGGAAGCGTGCTTGATTTGCCATTGTCCTACTACAAACAATTCGTGCTTGAAGAGCGCTTCGGTTTCAATCGAATGAAAAAAGGCCTGTTCATTGGCGACTGGCTGAAAGGCTTGCTGGTGGGCGCTTTGATTGGCGGCCCACTGGTGTTCGCGGTTCTTTACCTGATGCGTGAAGCCGGCCAGCAATGGTGGGTTTATGCCTGGGCATTGTGGTTTGGCTTCAGCCTGTTGTTGATGTGGCTGTTCCCCACGGTGATTGCACCCATTTTCAACAAGTTCACCCCACTGGAAGACGGTGCCACGCGCCAGCGTATTCTGAATTTGCTACAACGCTGTGGCTTTGATTCCAATGGCTTGTTTGTTATGGATGGCAGCAAACGCTCAAGCCACGGCAATGCCTACTTCAGCGGCATGGGCAAGGCCAAGCGAATCGTGTTTTTCGACACCCTGCTTTCGCGCTTGAATGACGATCAAATTGAAGCGGTGTTGGCCCATGAACTGGGGCACTTCAAGAAAAAGCACATCGTGAAGCACCTGGCTTTTTCAGGCATCGGCAGTCTTGTCATGTTTTATGTGCTTGGCCTTCTGGCCAACACACCGTGGTTCTATAGCGAGCTGGGAGTAAACCCTGACCTGGCCAATGGTGCACAAGCCATGGCTTTGGTGTTGTTCATGATGGTACTACCCTATTTCACATTCCCGATTCGCCCGGTGATGTCTTGGCTCAGCCGCAAACATGAATTTGAGGCAGATGCATATGCTGCACAGCAAAGCGCCCCCCAGCACCTCGTGAGCGCTTTGGTGAAGTTGTATCAGGACAACGCATCCACGCTCACGCCTGACCCATTGCATTCCGCCTTTTACGACAGCCACCCGCCAGCGTCCATTCGAATCAGTCGTTTGAACAGCTTGCAAGGCGCCCAATGAGCACCATGAACACGCCGCACCCTGCTCGCCCACTGGCAGACTGGCTGCATGTACGCTGCCAACACTTGGGTGAGGGCCATGCATGGAGTGCTGACGAGATCGAAGCGCAGTTGGACGAGTTTGAATACTGGTCTGTTGAGTTTGATGCCAAGGGAGAACATGCTTTGACACTTTGGCGGCAATATGCATTTGCCAACTTCGAAGGCGTGAAGCTTGCGGTGCATGCCATTACTCATTTGGCCGACGATGAGGACCACCACCCGGAAGTCACGTTTAGCTACAACCGGGTCAAAGTGCGCTGGAACACTCACAGCGCAAACGGAATTACCAACAACGACTGGGCTTGTGCGGCCAAACTTGATGATGCGCTGAAACACATTGGCTAACTCATCTCTCAACAAGGTACGCCCCACTTACAAGGGCAAACAAACCGGCAACCACGGAAAAAACTCAGGCAATCCTGATTTGCTGAATGCATTGGTGGTGGCCAGCTACGGGCGCCATTTTTTGGCACGCGACGACAGCGGAACCATTTGGCAGGTTTATGGCAAAGGCAAACGCCGGGACGTGGCGGTGGGCGATGAAATCGTCATTTTGCCCAGCGGCGACATGCAAGCCTGGGTGGAAGACATTCAGCCACGCAAGAACCTGGTGTACCGATCAGACGCACTGAAAAGCAAGATGTTCGCGGCGAACCTGGATGGTGTGCTGCTGATGCTGGCCATCAGCCCACCTTACTCGCCAGAGCTTTTGGGACGCACACTGACTGCCTGCAAACATGCGGAAGTACCACTCACCATTCTGTTCAACAAGGTAGACATTCTGGAAGGCGATTCCGAGACGCTGGAAGCGGTTGAACAGGAGTTGTTTGAAATCACCTTGGGTGAAGTGCCAACACACTACATCAGCGTGACCGAACGGCCTGCCGAAACCGAGACGCTGTTGCGCCCCTTGCTGGAAAAAAAACGCACCTTGATTTTAGGGCAATCGGGCATGGGTAAATCAACCTTAATCAACCTGTTAATACCTGGTGCATTGGCGGCAACCAATGAAATTTCAATGGCCTTGAATGCTGGCAAACACACCACCACCCACACCCAAATGCATTTTGGAGAAGAAGGTTTGGAGTTGATTGATTCGCCCGGATTTCAGGCATTTGGTTTGCACCACCTGAGTGAATCGGATTTGCTGAATGCCTTCACTGATATTCGCGATGAAGGCAACAAATGCCGGTTTGCCAACTGCCAACACAAACGTGAACCCGATTGTGCTGTGAAAAACGGACTGGAAGACGGTACCTTGAGCCCAGCTCGGTATGCGCTATACCAAATGTTGAAAGCTGAATTGCAAGAGGCCAGCCAAAGCTACTGACGCATTAGAGCATGCTGCTGGGCAACCAACCCAGAATGGCAAACACCAGCGTTGCTATTAACCACACTACAGCGCACTTGAACACAAGCTGACGAAACTGCTGCAATGCCTGCACCTGGTTTTCTTCACTCAACAATTGCCCTTCGGATGCGGCTTTGGATGAAGGGTCAAATGCCGCGCCACCTACCAGTCCTACTGCCGTAAAAAACACGGCTGTGAGCGGCGCCCTATTGGAGAAACGGCTGTGATTTTTTGCGGTTCGCCAAGCCAGGGCGGCATCGTCTAGCTGGGCGACCAAACCCACAGTCAATGCCAACAGACGGGCTGGCAACCATTCCATGGCAAACAGGATAAAGCGCGGGCTGATCGCCGCCTTCAGTTTGTTGCTTTCCCAAGCCTCTTGCATGGTGGGGCGCTCATGCGCAAAAGCCTGAGCCTGCCACACATCGCGCTCCCGGATCACACTCCAGTGCGCCATCATGTACACCACCAAACCCATGGGCCCAGGCAATGCCAGAAACCAGAAAAACAAGCTGAAGTACTGGCGCAAAGCACGCTCAGTGCCGTGGTAGATGGCATGGAAAACCAATTCGCCCGGACGATGAACAACGGGCTCGCTGCCATCGTATTCTTTCATCCAGGTGAGCAGCAATTCACGGGCGCGGAAAAAGTCGCCTTGGTTCAAAAACAACTGAGCATTGGTAAACACCACGGCAAAGTGCCGAAAACGCAAACCATACAACAGCAAAAACACACTGAGAAAACCGGCGGCAAGCGGAGAAACAGTCCAAAGCACCTGGTACAAAAAGTACACACCCAATACCCAGATCAGCAGTGGCACTAGCCATTGCAAATGCGCGTAGCGCGGTGCCCCAAGTGCTTCCAGATTAATTTCAAGTTCCTGGTTAAAACGATCTACCCAGTCACGCGCACGGGTGAACAAACCATCGGGCAAGAAGGTTTCGCACACCACAGCAATGAGCAGGGCCAAATAGGACAATGTGTTACGCCTTCGCGCTCAAGAAATGGTAAAGGTTACGAAGCATGGCCGCTGTGGCACCCCAGATGAAATAGTTTTTTCCGCTCTCGGGTGAGTTATAGGGCATGGCGTAGAAAGTACGCTCGCCCATGGGTGTGTGCAAGCTGCGTTGTTGGTGGTTTTCAACATTCATGAGAAATGAAAGCGGTACTTCGAACACTTCTTCCACTTCAAAGGCATCGGGATGCAGCGTAAACCCAGGTCGCACCAGCGCCACCACAGGTGTCACCATGAAGTTGGTGGCTGTCTGGTACACCGGCATGGTACCCAGTACCTCGATGAATTCCCGTGCCAGTCCCGTTTCTTCAGCAGTTTCCCGCAGGGCTGTTTCGATCGGACCACCATCTTCAGGTTCGCAGCGACCACCCGGAAAGCTGATTTGCCCAGCATGGTCATTCAGGTGGGCGGTGCGCAGAGTGAGCAACACATAAAGGTCATCTTGCCGCTGAACCAAGGGCACCAGCACGGCGGCATCGGCGGGGTCGCGGTCTTTGAAAAAACGTTCTTCAAGCGGCTCGGGCTGCCACGGCAAATCGGCCATGGCAAAGCGGGCGCGCAACAATTCGGCAGACCACATGGGTAAAACGCTCCAGATTAAACAGCCAGGCCGAACAGCATTAATTCAGCAAACTGCTTGCGAAGGGGTGGCGTGAATTCCATCACGTTCAAGGCCATTTGTCGGCCCGCACCCAGCAAAGGATTGTGATTGGAAAAACCTTTCACCATCCAGTCTGTCATTTTAACAACCACCTGCCGATCAGCCACTCTCGACTTCTCAAATTCGTTCAGTGCCAGGGTCAAGCGATGTTCTTGTGCAACAGTTGCCGGGTCAACACTGCGGCAAAGCTGCACGGCATCCCGCAAACCCAGGTTCAGGCCTTGCCCAGCCACAGGGTGCAAAATTTGGGCAGCGTTACCAATGGCCACACGGCGCCCCTGCACCAGTTTGTCGCGCCAGTTCATGCCCAAGGGGAAACTTTTTCTGGGGCCAATGTGTTTGATGGACACACGGCGCCCGAACTGTTGTCGAAGTTCAGCAGAAAATTCGTCATCACTGCAAGCCAATCGCTTTTGAACCTGAGCAAGCGGGGCGCACCACACCAATGAGTATTGCTGCTGGTCGGTTGAAATGGGCAACAGTGCCAAAGGCCCTTCCGAGGTGAAACGCTCAAAAGCCAGTGTATTACCGCCTTCCAGTAAACCAGGTTCCACCTGCAAGGTGACTTCGCTCACCAAGGCCCATTGGTCGTAATCCACCACTTGGTCACGCTCGCCAGCCTCGCCATACAACCCCCCCTCGGCATCCACCCGCAGGTTCACGGTGTATTCGGTACCGTCCTCGAGCTCAAGCACTTCGAGAGAGTCAACTGCGCTACGGTGCGCATACTTCACATTGGCAGGGCGGAAAATTTTTACCCCTCTGCGTTCCAGCGAAGTCGACAAGCAATTCACCAGGTCGCCATAACGAACCGTCCAACCCAAGGCCCGCAAACCCAGTTCATCTGCCTTCATTCGTACCTGGCCAAAACGGGATTGCTCTGACACATGAATATGGTGAATCGGTGTGGCATCGGCTGGGAACCCCAGGCAGGCCAGGCGCAAACGCGTGGCATCGGACAACGCCAGAATACGCGGATCTCGGGCGGAGGCTTCCAAAGGCTTGGCATCAAAAATGGCAATGCGATTGGCGCAGTCACCCCATGTGTTGGCGAGCCAGCCTGCAAAAGCAAGGCCCACAGGGCCAGCCCCAACAATGGCCACATCAAAATCGGTGTGCGAGGTCATGGATTGGTCAGGCTGCCTTGCTGCTTGTTTTTTTGTGGGCTTTCATCGTTGCATGAATTTCAGCCACGGTTTTGGGCGCATCGGCAGTGTAAATATCGCAACCTTTCTGGGTTACCAAAGCATCGTCTTCTATGCGAATACCGATGTTCTCAAACTGCTTGGGCACCCCTTTGCCCGGGCGAATGTAAAGGCCAGGCTCAATGGTGAGCACCATGCCGGCTTCCAGCTTGCGGCTGGTGTGGGGTGCCACACCGTCTTCAGGTTTGGCAGCCGGGTCGCGGTAGCTGCCACAATCGTGCACATCCATGCCCAACCAGTGACTGGTGCGATGCATGTAAAAGCGTTTGTACGCGCCACTTTCAAGCGCCTCGTTCAGGCTCATTTTCAGCAGCTTCAAATCGATCAAACCCTGCGCCAATACTTTCACCGCGGCATCGTGCGGGTCATTGAAACGCGCACCAGGCTTGGTGGCCTCAATCGCTGCGTACTGTGCATTCAACACCACTTCATACACAGCCTGTTGGGCCTTGCTGAACTGTCCGTTCACCGGAAAGGTACGGGTGATATCGGATGCGTAGCAATCCAGCTCGCAACCTGCATCAATCAACAACAAGTCACCGTCGCGCATTTTGGCGTCGTTGGCCCGGTAATGCAGCACACAGGCATTTGCACCCGAGGCCACAATTGAACCGTAAGCGGGTGCTTCTGAACCGTTCTTGCGGAACTGATACAACAACTCTGCTTCCACTTCAAACTCAAACTTTCCCGGCTGGCATACCTGCATGGCCGCAATGTGCGCGTGTGCCGAAATAGTGGCCGCGCGGCGCATGATGTCAATCTCGGTTTTGTCTTTGATCAAGCGCATTTCATCCAGTGAGTGGCTTAAATCAAGCACCGCATGTGGGGCTGAAATTCCCATGCGGGCTTTGCCACGCAAGGTTTTCAACACATCGGCCACAGCCGCCTCCAGGCTTTCGTCTTCACCCAATCGCAAAAACACCGCAGGCTGATTGGCCAGTGTGTCAATCAAATGCTCTTCAAGGTCTTCAATGCTGTAGGCCTCGTGCATGCCGAAGGCCGATTGCGCTGCTTTGGGGCCAAATCGAAAACCCTCCCAAATTTCGCGCTCTTCGTTTTTATCCCTGCAAAACAGCACGGCTCGGGAATCGCCACTGGGTGGCACCACCAAGGCCAAACACGCCTCGGGTTCGGGAAAGCCGGTGAGGTAATAAAAATAACTGTCGGAACGGAAGGCATAATCGGCATCGCGATTTCGCATCACTTCCATGCCGGATTGCACCAGCGCAACACCACCGCCCATCTTCTTCAAACGGCGTGCCAGTTGCTCTCGGCGCTTGGCGTAAATGAGGGGATTGTGGGTAGGGTACCTGCTCATGCTAATGCTTCCTTGCTGAATTCAATCGTTGGTTGAGTTCTTCAAGCCGTTCTGGTGTTCCAATGTCCATCCAGAAGCCGTTGAATAACTCACCTTGTACTTTGCCTGCTGCCATGGCTTGGCGCAACAGGGGAGCGAGTTTTGCGACCTCGTCAACCTTGAGCTTGCTGAATAAACTCGGGTGATACACACCAATCCCGGAAAATGTGAATGCGGTCTCGCCCGGTTCAGGCTGTTTGACTGTGCTGCCCAGCCATGCGAAATCACCTGCCCGGTGGTGCGGCGGATTGGGCACCATCACCAAGTGAGCCAACTGGCCCTGCGGCCATTCACTGGCAATTTGTAACGCCCGAGCCAAGGGCCAGTCGCAAGCCACATCACCATTGATCACCAGAAACGGTTCATTGCCAAGATGGTGCAAGGCTTTGCGAATACCGCCTGCGGTTTCAAGCGCGGTGGCCTCGGCTGAATAACTTAGCTGCACCCCAAAAGCCGAACCATCGCCAAAGTGGCTTTCAATTTGGTGGCCCAAATGGGCGTGGTTGATCACAATGCGGGAAATACCCACCGCCGCCAAGGCCTCTATGTGCCATTGCAACAAAGGTTTGCCGCCCGCAGGCAACAAGGGTTTGGGACAATGGTCGGTCAAGGGGCGCATGCGTTCGCCACGCCCTGCTGCCAATATCATCGCCTTCATTTAAAACGTGTATCCCACTTTCACTGCCTTGTTTTCAAGGCGATCCAGCAACAACAACAGGGGCTTGAAGGCGATATATCGGCCTGCCACCAGGCGCACATAACGCAACACCATCGGCAGGTCATTCAGGTATTGGGCCTTGCCGTCGCGGTAGTTCAGGCGTGCAAAAATACCCAGAATTTTCAAATGGCGCTGCAAACCCATGAAATCGAACTGGCGATAAAACTCGCCAGGGTCTTCGCAAATCGGCAAACCAGCCTTGCGGGCAGCCTCCCAGTAACGCACGGTCCAGTCCAGGGTTTGTGCTTCGGGCCATTCAATGTAAGCGTCGCGTAAAATGCTCACCAAATCGTAACTCAGAGGGCCTTTCACAGCGTCCTGAAAATCCAGAATACCGAATTGGGGCGCTGCCCCCGCCTGGCTAATCAACATCAAATTGCGGCTGTGGTAGTCTCGGTGGACAAACACTTGGGGTTCAGACAAAGCACTTTGAATCAGCATGCCTTTGATGCTCTCAAGCCAGTTGCGTTCCTGATCGGTCAGCTCGGCACCGTAGTGCCTGCCCACATACCATTCATCGAACAAATTCATTTCCTGCAATAATTTGTCGGCACCGTAAGCGGGTATGCCTTCGGTGCGTGTATTGGCTTGCAACTGCACCAGGTCATGCAGTGCCTGCATGTAAAAGGCGTCTTTCTGTTCAGCTTGAGTGTTCAGCCCCTGCAACATGGTCGTATTGCCGAAATCCTCCAGCAGCAAAAAACCTTCTTCCGGATTTTGCGCCAATACCTGGGGTGCTCTGGCCCCCCCCTCTCGCAGCAAACCCGCCACATGCACAAATGGGCGAACATCTTCTTTGTCAGGTGGGGCGTCCATCACAATCAGGGTTCGCACGTTATTGGCCTCGCCAACCCGAAAATACCGGCGAAAGCTGGCATCGCTGGAAGCAGCCTGCAAGGTTTGCAGGTCAAACTCGAACTCATTCAGGCCTGTCAGCCATTTTTTCAACATTTCTTGACGCAAGGCGCTCATCAAACCGTCCAATCTCTTTAATTTGTAGTTAGTTGCCTATAATAGTAGGATCCTATGGCGCTTGATCGATCCGTCACCTATTTGAGTACATACCCAGCTTGAAGAAAAGCAAAAAATCACCGCAAGTGCACTCAGTGCCCACACGCCCCACAGCCATCGCATTTGCTTTGTTCTGTCTGGGCGCACCCGCGCTTGCCCAAACCACAGGCGCCACACCACCCAAGGCCGAGTCCCCCACCCGCCTGAAGATTGACGGTGGACTGCTGGGTGTGCGCAACCCGATACCTGAGGACGAGGCCACTTACATTTCTGCCGACCGCCTTTACGGCAACAGCGCCGAGGAAACCTTTCTGGAAGGCAATGTTGAAGTTCGGCGCAACAAGCTGAAATTATTTAGCGACTCAATCAATTATTCGCCCATTACTGACCGTGCTACGGCCAAGGGCAACCTGGTGATTGAGCAGGAAGGCATGATACTGAAAGCCCCCGAGGGCTCTGTAAAGCTGGGCACCGGCGAAAGCGAAATGACCAAACCCACCTTCGAGCTGAAGGAAATCAACGGCAAGGGTCGGGCCGACAAAATGCAGTACGACGGTATTTCAACGCTGACGCTTGAAAACCCGAACTACACGGTATGCGATGTGCCAAACCCTGGTGCCGCGGATCAAGGTGATTGGTATATCACTGCCGATTCGCTGGAAATTGACCAGGCTGCTGAAGTGGGTCGTGCCCGTGGCGCGAAGGTGGTATTTCAGGACGTGCCCATATTGGGCGCACCTTACTTTTCGTTCCCCACCACCGACAGGCGCAAAAGCGGATTTCTGCCACCCTCGTTTGGCACTGTGTCCAACAGCGGACTTGAAGTGACAGTCCCGTACTACCTGAATATTGCTCCAGACAAAGACATGACCCTGTACCCGAAAATCATCTCGGGCCGGGGTTTCCAATTGGGTACACAAACCCGTTACCTGACGCCAAGCAACGAAGGCGAACTTAAATACGATTACCTGCCGGATGACGAGAAAACAGGCACAGACCGCACTGCTTTGTCCTTGCTGCACAAATACGAAAAAGGTCCTTTGTATGCAGGCATAAATTTCAACCAGGTGTCGGATGACAATTACTTTGTTGACTTCTCCCGGACTCAGGCAGTGGCCTCTCAACGTGTTTTGGTTCAAGAAGGCTTCGTCTCGTACCGTCAGAAAAACTGGAGCGCCAACGTGCGCACCGTGGCTCATCAAACATTGCAGTTATTCAACGATGTGATCGCTGAGCCATATGACCGTTTGCCAGAGGCCACACTTGAATTAAGCCCAACCCGAATTGGCCAGGCCAATGCCTTTGTGTCAGTGAGCGGGCAGTACACCGACTTTGCAAGGCCCTCCTCCGCACCCGCACGGGTTGAAGGCTCACGCGGTGTAACGCGCGCCAGGGTTTTCATGCCCATACAACGGTCCGAATTCTCATTCACGCCCGCGGTCTCGGTGCAAGCCACCAACTACGATTTGCAGGGCCAAACACCCGGGTCACCCGCAGCACCAGGCAGCGTCATTCCAACGGTTTCGCTGGACAGCACGGTTTACTTCGACCGCAAAACAAGCTTTTTCGGTCGCAATGTGAATCAAACCCTGGAACCACGAATTTTTTATCTGTACACGCCATTCAAGGACCAATCCGATCAGCCTATTTTCGACACCTCGGTGACGGATCAAAGTCTGACGCGGATTTTCGCCGAGAACAGGTATTCGGGGCTTGACCGGGTGGGCGATGCGAACCAGCTGACACTGGCCGTGACCAGTCGCTTCTACGACGAGGCCACCAGCGAAGAGTTGTTCAGCGTCACTGGCGGGCAACGTCTGAACCTGAGCACGCCACGTGTTATTTTGCAAGGTTTCGAGGCGCCAACCACCAGCGATTCTGACTTCTTTGCCAATGCGCGCGGCCGTATCAGCCAGTCAGTATTCCTGGACGCCACAACGCAACTGAATGCAGAAAGCGGACGCCATGAACGCGGCAATGTCACTGTCAGCTATGCGCCGTCGCTGGGCAAACAACTGAATTTGGGGTATCGCTACACCCGCGCACAAATTGACCAGTTCGACATTTCAGGCCAATGGCCCATCTCTGACCGCTGGAGTGGCGTGGGTCGTTTAAACTATTCAATGCTGGACAATCGTTTGATTGAAGGTGTGGCAGGCCTTGAGTATGGCGAGGGTTGCTGGGCAGTGCGTGTGATTGCACAAAGATTTGCGACTGCACCACAGCTGGAGACCACATCGCTGTTTGTTCAACTTGAACTCAATGGATTGGGTCGTTTGGGGTCCAACCCGGCCGACCTGTTGTCCAGAAAGGTGCCAGGGTACACGCCTTTCTCTTCCGCACAATCGATCCAATGAGCACCCATTAAGTACCCACTAAGTACTCACTAAGCACCCAATAAGTTATGAACATGAAGCACATTCAACACTGGTTATTCGCGATCTCCGCCTTGGCGGCCATGAGCCATGCGCAGGCACAGGGTATCAAGGCACCAACGTCCAATCTGCCGGCCGGCAAGCTGAGTTCAGAACTCGGGGCCAGCAATGGTTCAGGCGCAGCAACAATCGACGGCATTGTTGCCGTGGTGAACACCGACATCATTACCCGCAGCGAATTGAACCGACAAGTGGCCCTGATTGAACGCCAGATGAGTCGCCGCGGCGCGCCCCTTCCCGATCGGATCGAATTGCGCAAACAGGTGCTTGATCGCATGGTGATGGACCGCGCTCAACTTCAGAAAGCCGAAGAGGTGGGTATTCGGATTGAGGAAGCCCAAATTGAAGCCGCCATGGCCCGTGTGGCCGACCAGAACGGTTTGTCTCTCGAAGACTTTCTGGCACGCCTTCAGGAGGAAGGCGTTTCACCCGCCCGCTTCCGCGAAGAAGTCCGCAGCGAAATCACCTTGGGTCGCCTGCGCGAGCGTGAAGTGGAAGCCCGCATTCAGGTGTCGGATGCAGAAATTCAAAATTACCTGGCTGCCCGCACCAAAGGGGGCGCTGCAGCCAATCAACCCGAGGTGAATTGGGTACAGTTGCTGGTCAAAGCCCCGAGTGACGCCAGTGGTGCAACGCTGAACCAGGCGAGAACCAAAGTTGAGACCATTGAAAAAGCCCTGAAAGACGGGAAAACGGTGGAAGCCATTGTGCAAGCCAATCCCGAGCTGGCCATTGACGGGACTGGGCAAATGGGTTGGTCCGGTTTTGATGCTGTGCCTACCTTGTTCACTGAATTTCTGTCCAAGGCGCAATTGAATGCCGTGCAAACCATTCGCAGCCCCAATGGCTTTCACGTGTTGAAAGTGCTTGAGCGTCGCGAAAGCGGTGCAGCGCTGGACAATACACCTGTGACGCAAACCCGGGCCCGACACATCCTGATTCGCCCAGGCCCCGACATTACCGAAGCAGAGGCAAAACGCCGACTGAATTTTGCACTGGAACAGCTGCAAGGTGGCGCTGCTACGTTCGATGCTTTGGCAAAGCGTTATTCGCAAGATGGCTCTGCCGCGAAAGGCGGCGATTTGGGCTGGCTGTACCCAGGCGACACCGTACCGGAATTTGAACGCGAGATGAACCAGCTTGGGATTGGGGGGGTAAGCCCGGTATTCCAAAGCCGTTTTGGTTTCCACATTATTCAGGTGGTAGAACGTCGCCAGCAGGCGGCCTCTGAAGAACGCCAGCGCCAGGCCGCACGCCAGGCAATCCGTGCCAGTAAATCAGAGGAAAGCTATC
Organism: Limnobacter sp. UBA7229; assembly: GCF_002473065.1. Taxonomy (NCBI): domain Bacteria; kingdom Pseudomonadati; phylum Pseudomonadota; class Betaproteobacteria; order Burkholderiales; family Burkholderiaceae; genus Limnobacter; species Limnobacter sp. UBA7229. The sequence goes on from NZ_DKTN01000020.1 coordinate 114,682, forward strand.
AGGAATGGTTGCGCCAACTGCGCGACGCCACCTTCATCGAAATTCGCCTTTAATTACCAAGGAATGAGCAAGGCCAACAACCTACCTATCCTTGTCACCAGCGGTGAACCTGCCGGGATAGGGCCAGAACTGTGCGCCTTGCTGGCCGAAACTAGCCAAGCCAAACGTTTAAACCGTTCGCTGGTCATTCTTGGCGATGCCGATCTGCTTGAGACACGCGCAAAAAACGCGGGCATTGAACCCAAATGGCAACGCATCAATTCGCTGCGGGAAATTACAGCCAGCGATGATGAAGCGCCTGGTTATTTTCTGCTTGATCACCCCCTTTCAGCGCCCTGCATCACCGGCAAACCCAACCCGGCCAATGCACCCTATGTGCTGGGCCTGTTGAACCTGGCTTGCGATGCTTGCCAGAATGGCACCGCTGCGGCCATGGTGACCGCTCCCATTCAGAAATCCGCAATCAGCCCGCACTGGCCGGGTTTTATGGGGCACACCGAGTACCTGGCGCAACGATGTGGGCAAAGCGATGTCGTCATGATGCTGATGGGCGGTCAAATGAAGGTAGCACTGGCCACCACCCACATTCCACTGGCCCAGGTACCGGCAGCAATTACCCGGGACAGCCTCACCCGCACGCTTGAAATCATGCTTCACGATCTACGCCTGTACTGGGGTTTGCCAAAACCCCGAATTCTGGTGACTGGGCTGAATCCGCACGCTGGCGAATCAGGCGACCTGGGGAATGAGGAATTTGACACCATCACACCGACCATCCGAGCCTTGCAAGCGAAGGGGCACGATGTGCAAGGCCCCTTTCCTGCCGACACCCTGTTTCAACCCAAATATCTGCAAAACAGCGATGCGGTGCTTGCCATGTTTCACGACCAGGGCTTGCCCGTACTAAAGCATGCAAGTTTTGGTCAAGGTGTGAACATTTCGCTGGGTTTGCCTATTGTTCGAACCTCGGTTGACCACGGCACCGCACTTGACCTGGCCGGTACCCGGAACATGGATGCGGGCAGCCTGAACGAAGCGATAGAATGCGCGCACCACATGGACCTTTGCCGCAGGAACGCGCAATGAAACATCAAGCAAAAAAACGATTTGGCCAACACTTTTTGACCGATCAAAGTGTGTTGTCAAACCTGATCGGTGAGATGCGACCGCGTGCAGACGACACGCTGGTTGAAATTGGCCCCGGTTTGGGTGCGCTGACATTCTGGCTACTCAAGGCAGTGAATCACCTGCAGGTGATTGAAATTGATCGGGACCTGGCAGAGAAACTTCGAACCGGTGGCTGGAAAGACAAGCTCACGGTTCACGAAGTGGATGTGTTGAAATTTGACTTCGGGCAACTCCCCGCGCCTTTTCGCGTGGTGGGCAACTTGCCCTACAATATTTCCTCGCCCATCTTGTTTGCTTTGCTTGAAGTTGCCGACCGGGTGATTGACCAGCACTTCATGTTGCAAAAAGAAGTAATAGATCGCATGGTCGCTGCCCCAAAAACCAGCGACTACGGCAGATTGTCGGTGATGTTGCAGGCCTACTACGACATGGACCATTTGTTTGATGTGCCGCCCGAGTGCTTCGACCCACCACCCCGTGTCATGTCAGCAATCGTTCGAATGGTGCCAAAACCCGCGCATGAACGTGCGGCAATTCCTGGTGAAATTTTTAGTCGGGTGGTCAGCACTGCTTTTTCACAACGCCGCAAAATGTTACGCAACACCTGGGCCAATGTGGTACCTGAACACATGGCAAACGCTGCGGGCATCGCACTTACCGCGCGCGCCGAGGAAATTGCACCCCAACAGTTTGTACAAGTGGCACAAATGATGGCCAGTTAAACATCCAACTGCTGCACATGGGCATTGCGCCAATCACTGCCCAACAAATTCACCAGCTTTGTCTTGAAAGACTCGGGTTGACCTGTTGTAAAAAAACTCACACGCTCAAGCAAAGGCACATGTTGGTTGCCCATATTCAACAAGCGCTCGCTTTCCAGACGTGTTTTTAACTGCTTGGCCACTGGCAAACCAGTCTCGATTACGGCCACGCCGGGGCCAGCCAGTTTTGAAATGAGATGTGCAACAAAAGGGTAGTGCGTGCAACCCAGCACAATGACGTCGGCCTGTTTTTGAAGCAACTCGGCTACCATGGGCTTTAACAAAGCCTCAATAGCAGGCTCGGGCATGGGTGATTGTTCGATCAGTTCAACCAGCCCCGGGCACGGGTGTGCAATTACCTTGGCCATGGGGTCAAACCTTTCAACCAAAGCCTTAAACCGTTCGCTGGCCACCGTGTTGGTGGTTGCCAAAATACCCACCACGCCCGTTTTGGTCAGCATGCTGGCGGGTTTGACTGCAGGCTCAATGCCCACAATCGGCCAGTTCGCATGGGCAGCGCGTGCCTGGTTTGCACCTGCGGCAGTGGCGGTGTTGCAAGCCATGACCATGGCTTTACAACCCTGGTTTCTCAGCCAATTGGACAGGGTTAATACACGGTCAGTAATTTCATGTTGCGGTTTGTCGCCATAGGGCAAATGCCGTTCGTCGGCCACGAACTGAAAGCGCTCGGCCGGCAAGTGATTCAACATCGCTTTCAGCACGGACAGGCCGCCAACACCTGAATCGAACACACCCACCGCATGTGCGGATTCAAGCAATACGGGCTTTGCCATTCAACACCTTTGAAATACCGGGTAAATCAATGCTTGTTTTCATGATTCGATGAAACCAATAAATCTTAAAATATTAATTACCAATTAATTTAACATTTATACATCATGCCCACTTTCTCGGCTTTCATCGCCCGCACAATATTGCCTTGTATTGTCACACTGTTTGGATTGACTGCAGGGCAATTTGCGCATAGCGCAGAAAAGAATTCAACTCTTCGTCTCTTGGTGGTTCCGCAATTCCCAGCCACTGAAATTCATGCTACCTGGAGCAAATTACTGGATGGGTTGAAGAAAGACGGTCTCCCAGAAATCGAACTGGTTTTCGCAAAAGACATTACCGAGTTTGAGAGCCAGTTCAAGGCTGGACAAGCCGAGTTGATTTACTGCAACCCTTATCACATGGTGATGGCCAAAAAGGCACAAGGCTACACACCGCTCATTCGGGACAGCAAACCATTGACCGGCATTCTGGTTGCAACAACTGGCAGTGCCCACGATGGCATCAAAGAACTCAGCGAGTTGAACGGCAAAACCCTGCTTTTTCCATCACCCAATGCATTCGGTGCTTCGCTGTATATGCGTGCCTTGCTAAAACGGGAGAAGGGACTGGAATTCACCACCAAATATGTAAAGACACACTCCAATGTCATTCGTGGCGTGGTACGTGGTGAAGGGCAAGCTGGTGGCATGGTCAACGCCACGCTACTGGCAGAAACGCCTGAGCTTCAACAGAAGGTCAAGGTGATTTACGAAACCCCACCCGCACCACCTCACCCGATTGCAGCGCACCCTCGCGTAGATGCCTCCACCCGGGAAGCAATTGCGGCCGCTATTTTGGGACACATCAAAACACACAAACAGGTGGGTGAAGACATTCAAATGCCCAACCCTGTGCGGGCCGATTATTTCAAAGATTACAAACCACTTGAAAACCTCGGACTTGAAGCATTTCTTTCCAATTGAAACCGTCTTTTCACACCATCACTCATCCCAGCCTGGGCACCAAACTGTTGGTGTTGGGCATTGGTTTGGTGTTGACGCTTGCGCTGGCATTTACCTGGTTTAACACCAAAACCCAGCGCAATGAATTGCAAGGCGTATTCAATCAACAAGCCACAGCCCTCGCGTTCAACATTGCAGTTTCAAGCAACAGCCATTTGCTTGAAAAAGACTTTGCCATCATTGAAACCTTGTTACTGAAGGCCAATGGATTCAAAGACCTGTATTCAGCCACTGTGGTTTCCGCCGATGGTCAAGTATTGGCCCAGGTTTTGCGCGACTCGAACACCCAGCGCCTGTCCCCCCGCTACGATGTTGCTCGCTTGCATGTGGACAAACGCGATCTACACACGCAGTTGCTCAGCAGCGAACGCCACCTGACCGTGATTGAACCGATTGAATCGGGGCGACTGATCGGTCATGTGGTGCTGGAGTTTGATTTGACACCGCTCCAGGCCCGCCAGTCTGAACTCATAGAGCGCAATATTCTGCTGGCTGTAATTCTGATTTTTCCAGCCGCCCTGGCCTTGTGGCTTTTCATCCGCAAAACCATTCTTGAATTGAATGCGCTCACCGATTTCGCGCAGCGTATGGTGAAAGACCAGGGTATTGAGCAAGCTACCTCCCCCACTTCCCGAGAGCTGGCCATGCTGCACCACACGTTGAATTGGGCATCGGTCACACTGAGAAAAAAGAACCGGGCACTGGAAGCTGCCAAACTGAAAGCCGACAAATCCAATGACTTGAAGTCGCAGTTTGTGGCCAACATGAGCCATGAAATCCGAACACCTTTGAACGGCATACTGGGACTGACTGAGATTACCTTGAGCAACAGCGCACTGGCCGAAAAACCGCGCCGCAATCTGGAACTGATTCAACTCAGCGCCGAGCACCTGTTAAGGGTGGTCAACGACATTCTGGATTTTTCAAAGATCGACGCCAATCGCCTGGACATGGACCCTCAACCCTTCGAGTTGCGCCCCAATGTGCAAGCCATGGTGAAAATGGTGTCCAGTGCCTACGCCAAACCCAGTGTTGCAACCGTGCTCGACATTGATCCCGCCATTCCGCACTGGCTGTTTGGCGATTGTCCGCGAATTATGCAGGTGCTGAACAACCTGCTGAGCAATGCGCTGAAGTTTACCCAGCATGGCCAAGTCAGCCTGACAGTTACTGCAAAACAGGGATCCGATAAACACTCAAAAATCAAAAGCAAAATTCATTTCGCAGTGCGCGATACTGGCATGGGAATTTCTGAGTCAGCCCGCACCGAGATTTTCAAGGCGTTTTCTCAGGCAGAGCCTGGCACGGCGCGCAAGTATGGCGGCACGGGCCTGGGCTTGACAATTACCCAGCGCTTGCTTGAATTGATGAATAGTCGGATACATCTCTGGTCTGAAGAAGGCATTGGCAGTGAATTCAGCTTTACACTGGAGCTGCCGATCGTCGAAGAACAAAAAACCACTGAAAATGAAACACTGGCTGTCGATATGACCTCGAACAACAACCCTGCCGCCCCTGAGTTTGGCCACGCCTCCACCGGCCTGCGTGTATTGGTGGCAGAGGACAATATGGTGAACCAAACCTTCATTTCGCATGTGCTGACCCAGCTCGGTATCTCCTATCGCTTTGCAGATGATGGTTTGGCAGCCGTGCAAGCTGTGGAACAGGAGAGGTTTGATATGGTGTTCATGGACATGCACATGCCCAATATGGGCGGGCTTGAAGCATGCCGTACAATTCTTGCCAAACCACAGCACAAAAACCTGCCGATTGTTGGGTTGACAGCCGATGCGATTGCCGACACCCGCGAGGCCTGCATGTCTGCAGGCATGCGCGAATACATTTCAAAACCATTCAAGCGCAGCGACATTGAGGCTGTACTTGCTCGCCTGAAATTCAACGTGTCGCCAATTCCCATGCAAAACTTTGACCACGACAAAGAATTGCTGAAAACAACCATCGACATGATTGCAGCGGAAATTCCGCAACTTGCCGACGAGACCGAAAAACAGCTTTTGGCCATGAATTTATCAGAGGCCAAACGCGCCTTGCACACATTGAAAGGGCATTGCAAACTGGTGGGGGAACTTGCGTTTGCCGACTTTATTCAACAACTGGAAAACCAGTTGGCGCAAAACCAGATGCCCGCGGCCGATTCAATCGAGCACCTGAAAACCAACCTGCGGGTACTTCAACAACGCCTGCGTCTGTTAAGCCAATAAAGCCTTGTCCATAGCTGCAGTCACCACCAGTTCGACTTTCCAGCCTGGCTTGGCCAGTCCCTTGACTTCCACGCACGCGCGCGAAGGCGCGGTGTCTTCGGGCAACCAAGCGTCCCACACGGCATTGAACCCCTCGTAATCGCGAACCATATTGGTTAAATAAACCTGAACCAATAGCAAATGGCTTTTGTCAGTGCCGGCACCCGCCATCGTGCGCTCCAGGCTATTCAACAGGTCTCGGGTTTGGGCCTGAATATCCCCTTCCTCGGTAGAAGGCACTTCAACCAAATAAACCACCCCGTTGAAGCTGGTGGAATCGGAGTAACGTTTTGTAGTACCTTGTCTGTGTATCACAGGACCCCCTTCATGAAATTTGAACATTTGGTGCAGATCAACGACCCAAGCTTGCCTGGTATTGACTGGTTAACACGGCAACAACTCTGGTTTGGTTTGGTTGCACGGGCCTGGAAACCCACCCGCTTCGTGCTCGGCCTCGAAGACGCGCAAGTGATGCAAACCAGTCAACAAGGCAATGTCACCACGCTTGCACGCGTGCTCAATTACGGCCCCTTTCAAATTGAAGACACCATTGAGCTGATCGAAGAAGACCGTACCAAGACCCGCATTTTAGCGAATCAGTTTTGCGGCGACAGCACACTGACCATTTCGATTGAAGAACCTGAATCGGGTGAACTGTGGCTGCGGTTTCAGTACCAGGTCAGCGATGCGCCAGTCAGCCAGGGTGGCCCCGAGGTGTCGTCACACGACGTGGACGAGATTCGAAAGCAGGCTTATCGCGCAGCAGACATTGACACCGTGCGAATGATTCGCGAGCTGGCCATGGCCATGCCAGCGAATCAACCTGACAACCGGAAAGACCACTAGGTGAAAAGCATGCTCATTTCAGGGCACAGGCACCCATGTAAATTTGGCCGGAACGATTGCCGCTGCGGCAGTAAGCCAAAACCGGTTTTTCCGCTGCATCCAGAATGCGTTTGAAGTCCTCAAGCAGCACTTCCGAGGGGGGTTGCCCCACTTCCATGGGCAAATAGTGAATGGCCAGGCCCAGGCTTTTCGCCTTGGCTTCAATGACTGAGTGGGCCAGTTGAGCGCCCACCTCGTGGTCGGGCCGGTTATTCACAATCGTTTTAAAGCCCAGTTCAGCGATTGCTTCCAAATCTTCCGGACTGATTTGGCCGCACACTGCGACCTCATTGCTCAGTTGCCTGATGCTCATTTCAACAAATTCCTTCGGTGCGTTGTCACAGCATGAAAGCTGCGCTGTTACTGATAAGACAGTTCTTTGGCCTTGCCCCAGAACACTTTGTAAGAAAACGCAGTGTACCCGAGGATGGTTGGCAAAGTGATCACCACACCCACCAGAATAATCTTCAATGCTTCGGGGGAAGAAGCAGCCTCCCACACGGTTAGCTGATTCAGCACCACGTACGGATACTGACTGTAGGCCAGACCCATGAAGGCCAAGGTCATGACACCCGCAGTGAGTGCAAACACCATCCAGCCGTAGCCAGCGTCCATCAAACGTTGACTGCCAAGCACATGGTGAATGCCCCACAGGCACAACATCGATGCGATCGGAATGGGTGCCAGCGCCACAATGTTGGGGAAGCTGAACCACTTGTCAAAAATTTCAGGCACCACCAAAGGGGTCATGGCCGAAATAAAAGCGATTGAAGCCAGCATGGGCCAAAAACTGATTCGCCCCCACCGGCGGGATTTTTCAATCAAATCGCCTTCCGTTTTCATGATCAACCAACCACTGGCCAACAAGGTGTACGCAAAAGGCAAGGTAATGGCCACGCCCAAATTGAACACCAATTGGGACCAATGGTTCGAGAAGCCCGTAATGTAGCTACCCAGCATCCAGCCTTGCGAAACCGACGTAACCAGTGAACCAATGAAAAAAATCCGGTTCCACAAAGGCTTGTAGGCAATATCCACCTTTACCCGGAAATCAAATGCCACTCCCCTTAACACCAGGCCCAGCAGCATGAAAGTAACAGGCAGGTACAAGGCCGTGAGCACCACACCGTGGGCTTTGGGAAAGGCCACCAGCAGCACGCCCACGCCCAGCACCAGCCACGTTTCATTCGCATCCCAGAACGGGCCGATAGAGTTGATCATTGTGTCTTTTTCGTCGTCGGTCGCATGGGGCAACAGCAGGCCTACGCCCAGGTCGTACCCATCCAGCACCACGTAAATCAACAGGGACAAACCCATTACACCCATGAAAAGCAAAGGTAAAAACTCATTGAATGTCATGGCAGGCACCCCTTTTATTGTTCACGGCGAAGTTTGTCAGCGGGCGTGGTGGCCGGTGCTGCACCGCCCCAATTGACTTTCTTCGACGAGCCAATGCCACCCAGCAGCATGTACCGCAACACCCACACGTACGAAATAATCAGCCCAATGTACATGGCCATGTACAACAACACCGTGAAAGCCAGCAATTGGGGCGGGTGTTGAGCCACCACATCGGCAGTACCCAACACGCCATACACCACGTAAGGCTGGCGACCAATTTCAGTGACCCACCAACCCGCCACGGTGGCCACCCAGCCCGAGAACATCATGAACATCAAAGCCGTCAATATTAGTCGATGGGTTTTGTTTTCAAGCACTGGGCCGGTTTTGCGGAAAGCCCATACCGACGCCCAAGAAACCAGCAGCATCAATACACCCATGCCCACCATCACCCGGAAGGAATAAAACACAGGCCCTACCGGGGGGTGGGTATTCAGGAAATCATTGAGCCCTTTGATTTCGCCGTTGAAGTCGTGCGTCAAAATAAAACTGGCCATTTTCGGTATGCCAATTTCAAAATGATTGGTGCGCGCTTCGCTGTCAGGAATGGCAAACAACAGCAGTGGTGCACCCTTCTCGGTCTCCCACACACCTTCCATGGCAGCCACTTTGGCAGGCTGGTGTTTCAAGGTGTTCAAACCATGCAAATCGCCCACAAAAATCTGGACAGGAATCAGTGCTGCTGCGCCATAAACACCCAGCTTCAACATGTGGCGAGTGAAAGGCTTTTCACGTTTGCGCAGAATTTGAAGTGCGCTACCGCCCGCAATCACAAAGAACACAGTCAAGCCGCTGGCCAGCAACATGTGCGTGAAGCGATACGGGAAAGATGGGTTCCAGATGATTTCCAGCCAATTGGTGGCGTGCATCTGGCCATCAATAATTTCGAAACCCTGCGGGGTTTGCATCCAGCTGTTCAGCACCAGAATCCAGAAGGCCGACAAGGTGGTGCCAAAAGCCACCAAGAAAGTCGCCAACAAATGAACCTTGGGCGACACACGTTGTTTACCAAACAGCATCACGCCCAAAAAAGTTGCTTCCAAAAAGAAAGCGGTCAACACCTCGTAGCCCAGCAGGGGGCCGGAGATATTTCCGGTCTTTTCCATAAAGCCCGGCCAGTTGGTGCCAAACTGAAAACTCATGGTGATGCCAGACACCACGCCCATGGCGAAAGTCAGCGCAAAAATTTTTGTCCAGAAATAATGGGCCTGCTCCCATTCGGTTTTTCCGGTGCGTACATGCTGCAAGCGCAGATAAAACATCACCCAGCCCAGGCCGATGGTGATGGTTGGAAACAAGATGTGGAAGGTGATGTTGGCCGCGAACTGAATTCGGGCAAGATCGAGCGACGTGAATTCCATACTGCACCCCATAAACCGAACTGGCTACATGATCATGACCATAAATAGGTAAACGCGCTCTGTCAAATTGCTTTACTCAATGGTGCGCTGCGCAACGCGTACAATGCCGAATTACCCAGAAAACGGAACCCGGTCTTGATTAACCGCCCCATGTTTTTCCTGCTGGCTGCACTGGCCGCATTCGCCCCACTGGCGATTGATCTTTATTTGCCCAGCCTTTCGGCAATCGGCAACGAACTACAGGCACCAGCAGGGCGTGTTCAACAAACAGTGACTGTGTTTCTGGCCGGGTTTGCCATGGGTATGCTCTTTTATGGACCACTTTCCGACCGGTTTGGCCGCAGGCGAATGATCTTCGCCGGCACCAGTGTATTCGTCGTTGCAAGCGTGGCCTGCATGTTGGCTCAAAGCATTGAACAACTTTTGCTGTTTCGCCTGATTCAGGCTTTTGGCGGCGGCGCAGCAGCTGTCATTTCGCGTGCTGTTATTCGAGACCTGTTTGGCGAAACCGATTCAGCCCGGGTCATGGCCATGATTGCCATGGTTACTTCGATCGCCCCCATGATTGCGCCACTTTTGGGGGCCTACATTCTGGAACTGGGTTCCTGGCGTTATGAATTCCTCTCCTTGGCGCTGTTTGGTGCAGCGTGCACGGTCGCCGCCTACCTGTTGCTGCCCGAAACATTAAGTCAAACCCACAGCCAAACTTCCATTTCCCTGGCCTTCCGGGGATATTTGACGGTATGTCAACACAGCGATGCACGCCTGCTGATCATTGCAGGTGGAGCGCACTTTGCCGCCATGTTCGCTTACATCACTGGCACGCCATTTGTGTACATCGAGTTTTTTGGTTTGAGTGAAAAAACATATGCTGTGCTGTTTGGCTCAAACGTATTGACATTGATTGGTTTTGGCTATGCCTCCACACGTTTGGTGAAACGCACAGGCACCACACCGCTCATTAAAGTCGGTTCTGCCTTGGGTTTGCTCGGTGCTCTCGTGGTATTGGCCAGCGCCTGGCATGCAGGCACGACCAGTGGGAATTTGGGATTGATGGTAGTTGGCTTTTTGCTGTGTGTGGGTTCACTGGGGTTTGTTGCACCCAACACCACGGCACAGTTGTTGAGCAAACATCCCAAAAATGCCGGGGCAGCTTCGGCCCTGTATGGCTGTGCGCAATTTGGTTTGGGGGGATTGGCCAGTTGGGCTGTTTCAGTGGTGCACGACGACACTGCCCTGCCCATGGCCGCTGCGGTGGTGGGCTTTGCAGCGCTTGCGTGTTGGGCAAGCATTCGACTAAAACGCTGAACTTTTCATTGTAAGCACAAAATTATTGCCATTGTGTTTAATCAACCGCGAAATTGGCATGAAAATTGGACTTTTTGGTCCCTTTACGGTATGTTGTGTCACGAATTTATTCTGCCCAACAACCTAAACACACATTTTTGCACTGCCATATGGCCGACACAAAAGCCCAAAGTGGCGAGAACCAGCCCGACGTGGCTTGGCTCGAGAGCCAGTACAACGTCCGCTCTTACCTGCCCGATCACCCCAAAACCTTTGCTCGCTGGGCTGAACAGTCCCGCTACGCCCGTTTTGATCTGGATGGGTTCTGGAATCAGTATTTCGGCGAATCGGAAGCAGAAACCGTGGATGTCATTCCTGGCAAACCCGGCAAGCCGCTGTTGATTTTCATCCATGGCGGCTATTGGCGTTCGCTGGACAAATACGACTTCACCTTTTTGGCCAAGCCGTATGTGGCCCGTGGCTACTCGGTGGCACTGCTGAATTACGGCCTGATTCCACGCGTGACAATTGAAGACAGTGTTCGCCAAACCTTACGCGGCATTGAGTGGCTCTATCGCCAGGCGGACCGCTTTGGCTTTGATGCCAACCAAATTGTGGTGTGCGGACATTCTGCCGGAGGGCATTTGGGCGTGATGAGCGCGCTGGCGTTTTGGCCCCTGTGGGCCTCTGACCTGCCCCAAGACGTGGTGAAGTCGGTGATCGCAATTTCGGGCATTTACGATTTGAGCCCCTTGGTGCACACACCCTTCATTCAGAAAGACCTGAAGCTGAATCAGAAACGCACCCGCATGGTCAGCCCGGCATTGATGCCCAAGCCCACCATTCCCGTGCACCTGGCCTTTGGCACCAAAGAAACGGATGCCTTCAAGGAACAAAGCGCTTATTTGGCGTCGCACTGGGGTCTGAACCCACCGTTGCAGGTGAATGCCGATCATTTCAGCATTTGCGACAGCATTGCCGACCCAAACAGTGAGCTGTTCATGCTGATTCAGAACCAGTTGCTGTTGCCATCTCACTAAGACAGCGCTAGAAACTGAACGGGTTATCCCCCCATGTTCGGTAAACTGCTTTTCAGGCTGGTGCCGTATAACTAAACTGTACACACCAGCCTGGAGGCAAGAATGCCCCTCACAATCGCCTACTCCAACGCCGCAGGTTCACTTGGGCCGCGTTACCCCGATGGTCAAACCCTGATGCGCAAACGTACACTTCGCCAAACCGCGAGGTTGTTCAAAGTAGGCGCTGAAGTACTGCTGAACACAGCGCCTGCCACGGTGATCGCCTACAACATTGCCGAGTTTGGCCGCTGGATTTCAACCAGCCACCCAGTACTGGTTCAGCTGCACACCGGCGAACTGCAATATTGCCGCTTAAGCGATCTGCACACTGCTGAAAACCCGAGCATGCAAACCCACTGACGCTGACTATAATCCGGGGATGAACTCAACATCCCCAACACCCAAAACCATTGGCTTCATAGGCCTTGGCAATATGGGGTCCGCCATGGCGGGCCACCTTTGCAACGCGGGCTACACCGTGCTGGCCTGGGCGCGTAACGCGTCTACCCTCGAAGCACTGGCTGACATCCCTCTTGTTGCGCAACCCAGTATTGCAGCCTTGTGTGCAGGCACCCGCCTGCTTGCTTTAAATGTCACCAACACCGCGGATGTTCAATCGCTGCTGTTTCGCGACGGCGGTATTGCGCAACATGCACAGCCCGGATCAATCATTGTGGATTTCAGTACCATAGACGCGGCCGCCGTGGCTGACATTGCGCGCCACTTGAAGTCTCGGAACGTTGATTACATTGACTGCCCCGTTTCCGGCGGCGCTGCGGGCGCGCGTGCTGCAACCTTGAGCATGATGGCGGGTGGGGATTTGGCAGCCTTCAATCAGATCGAGCCCATGCTGAAACACTTGGGCAAAACCATTCGACATGTGGGGCCGTCCGGCGCGGGTCAGGCCATCAAAGCAGCCAATCAAATGGCACTATGCATTCAATTGGTAGGCATTGCCGAAGCCATGAATTACGCACTGGAGCAAGGTGCTGAATTGAGCGTGGTACTTGAGCTGTTGCAAGCGGGCTTACCCGCGAGCCGTGTGTTGGATTGGGCTGGACCCCACATGGTGAAAGGTTTCACTGACCCGGTTTCCATTGAAGCGCACCTGCATGCAAAAGACGTTCGTATGGTGGCCGATGCTGCAAAGAAGCAGGGTTTGCATTTGCCGCTGTTGTTTAAAACCGCAGAACTGCTGGATGAACTGGTAGCCAATGGGCCGAAGAGTCAGGACACATCGAGAGTTTTTGAGGTGGTTCGCAAGCACATGCGAGCTTAGTGGCAAGCTACACAGCTGCACTATTCGGGCCTTGCGCTGGTCGAGTGCGGCAGTGTGCGGCCTGCAGCATACAGGTTTGATCGGGTGCGCATGTGCTTGTTGCGACAGTCAGGAAAATCTGCCCAAGCGTGCCAAGCCAGGCTGGTGCCCTTCAGGGCAGAAGCCGCCCCGACCGCCTTCTTCGAGGGGCGGTTTCAGGCAAGGCGAGGTTCAGCTTGGGGCCAACAGATTTTCCGTCGCAACAGGCACTGCGCTCCGAACAAATCAACCACGCCACACACCCAAACCACACCGCATAAACGAACAACGCAGCATACCCAAACCATGCAGCATCAAATGTCGTACGCCTGCCCGCCACCCAACACGCGGTCTATCAGCTTCGGGGTCAACATCGGTGCAAACACCGCAATGAATTCATACATCAGCGTGCGCATGAACACACCTTGCCGCAGGGCAATTCGCGTGGTGTTGCGGCCAAACAAGTGGTCCACTGGTACAGCCATCAACCCTTTGTCTTTCAACGCATCAAAAGCTACTTCAGCAATAATACCCACGCCCAAACCCAATCCCACGTAGGTTTTAATCACGTCCGCATCAATGGCCTCAAGCACCAGGTCAATGTTCACCCCAGCCTTCTGAAACGCTGCATCAATTTTCTTGCGGCCCGCAAAATGGGTTTCATAGGTGATGATAGGCATTTGATCGAAATCAGCCAGCGCAATTTGCCGCCCGCCCGATGCAAAAGGTTTTAACAGGGGCGAGTCGGTGGGCGCCACCGCAATGTGTCCCCAGTCGTAACAGGGAAATGTCACCAAGTCAGGCTCATCGGCCAAAGCCTCGGTGGCCACAGCCAAGTCGGCCTGGTCTTTGCGCACCCACTGGGCCAGTTGCTCGGGGGTGCCCTGCAACAAAATCAGCTTCACCTTCGGGAATTTTTTACGAAAAGCAGCCACCGCCTGTGGCAAAACGTAGCGTGCCTGTGTGTGGGTCACGGCCACGGTCAACTGCCCGCTCTCGCGCGCTGCAAATTCTTCGCCTACACGCTTGATGTTCTCAAGCTCGGCCAACACGCGCTCGCAGGCTTGATACACCAATTCACCGGGAGGCGTTAAACCTTTGATGCGTTTGCCGTGTCGCTTGAAAATCTGAAAGCCCAGCTCTTCTTCAAATTCGATGATTGCCTTGGACACACCTGGCTGAGAGGTGAACAGCGCTTTGGCCGCATCGGTCAAGCTGAAGTCATGGCGAACCGCTTCCCGAACGAATCGAAGCTGATGCAAGTTCATAAAAACCCTTTATTCCACAGGGGAATATATAAATGGAAATACTATCGTTTGAATTATAAGGGCTAGCGCTTACACTTCAAGTCCCAAAAAACCATTTTCATCGAGCTTTCACGTGCCTTTCGACATCAATTTAGTCTACGTAGCTTCTGGCCTGGCGGTCGGCCTTCTGGTCGGCCTGACCGGTGTGGGTGGTGGCTCGCTGATGACGCCATTGCTCACCGTGTTGTTCGGTGTACCTGCCACAACTGCCGTGGGCACAGACCTGGCCTTCGCTGCAATTACCAAGGGCGCGGGCACCGTGGTGCACCGCCTGCGCAGCACGGTGAAATGGAAAATTGTAGCCCTGGCCTGTTTGGGCAGTGTGCCAGCGTCATTGATTACAATTGCGATTTTGCACGGCTTGGACATTCAAAACGCTGGCAAAGGCAGCCCGATTGATGTGTTCATTCGCTGGTCCATTTCCATTTGCGTGATGTTGACCGTGGGCGTGCTTATTTTCAAAACAAAAATTGTTCATTGGCTGCAAAACCATCCACAGGCCCAATTGCAAGACAAAACGCGTACTATCGCGACCGTGGTTGCATTTGCAGTCATCGGCATGTTGGTGACCGTTTCATCGATTGGTGCCGGTGCAATTGGCGCCATGGTGCTGATCATGCTGTATCCGCACCTGAAAGCCTCTGAAATTGCGGGTACCGACATTGCTTATGCGGTACCACTTACGACTGTGGCGGCCTTTGGTCACTTTAGCCTGGGCACAGTTGATTTTGGTTTGTTGGGCGCACTGTTGCTGGGGTCCATTCCCGGCATCACGGTGGGCAGTTATTTAAGTCGCGCAGTGCCTGAAAAGTTCTTGCGCGGGGTATTGGCCACGACCCTCACCGCCGTGGCCGCAAAACTGGTGATGTAAATGTACAAATACGACGACTACGACCACGCCCTTGTACGCGAACGCGTGGCTCAGTTTCGCAACCAAACCGAGCGCTTTTTGAAGGGTGAACTGACAGACGAAGAGTTCCGCCCCCTGCGCCTGCAAAACGGCCTGTACATTCAGCGCCATGCGCCCATGCTGCGCGTGGCCATTCCTTACGGCCTGCTGGGTGCAAAACAATTACACAAGCTTGCCGATATTGCGGCCAAATACGACCGCAACTACGCACACTTCACAACGCGCCAGAATATTCAGTACAACTGGCCTGCACTGGAAAATGTACCTGCGATTCTTGCTGAACTGGCTGAAGTTGAAATGCACGCCATTCAAACCAGCGGCAACTGCATTCGCAACACCACCAGCGATCCGTTTGCAGGTATTGCGAAAGACGAATTTGTAGACCCACGCCCATTCTGCGAATTGATTCGCCAGTGGAGCACCTTCCACCCTGAGTTCGCTCACCTGCCCCGCAAATTCAAGATTGCAGTGAATGGCGCAGCAGAAGATCGCGCTGCCGTGCAAGTGCACGACATTGGTGTGAATTTGACCCGCAATGCTGCTGGCGAAGTGGTAGCACAAGTGCTGGCGGGCGGTGGTCTGGGTCGTACACCCGTGATCGGCTCTGTCATCAAGAACGACCTGCCCTGGCAGGAACTGCTGACCTACATCGAAGCGGTGATGCGCGTGTACAACCGCTATGGTCGCCGCGACAACCTGTACAAAGCACGCATCAAAATTCTGGTGCGTGCCATTGGCCCCGAAGAATTCTCCAGGCAGGTTGAAGAAGAGTGGCAGCACATCAAAGGTGGTGTGTCGGTGATTCCCCAGAAAGAATTTGACCGTGTTTCATCTTTCTTCACGGCCCCCGCCTACGAGCAGTTCAGTGCTGAACAGGTGGCCACCATTGCAGAGCAAAACCGTGGCCTGCGCGCCAAGCATGTAGGCTTTGACCGCTGGCTAACCCGCAATGCACGTGAACACCGCCAGCCCGGTTATGTGGCCATCAGCATTTCACTGAAGCGCCCTGGTATCGCCCCTGGCGACGCCACCACCGATGAAATGCACTTGATCGCAGACCTGGCCGAGCAGTATTCATTCGGTGAGCTGCGTGTGACTCACGAACAAAACTTTGTGCTGTCCGATGTGGCTGAGCAAGATTTGTTCGAGTTGTGGAGCACCCTGAAAGAACACAATTTGGCCATGCCGAATATTGGTTTGGTCAGCGACATGATTGCCTGCCCGGGCGGTGATTTCTGTTCACTGGCCAACGCCAAATCCATTCCGATTGCCTTGGGCATTCAGGAAGCCGTGGACAACCTCGATTACCAGTTTGATTTGGGCGATCTCAGCTTGAACATCTCGGGATGTATCAACTCCTGTGGTCACCACCACATCGGCAACATCGGTATTTTGGGTGTCGATAAAAACGGTGAGGAGTGGTACCAGGTTACGCTGGGCGGCCGCCAAGGAAACAATGCATCCATCGGTAAGGTGATCGGCAAATCGTTTTACGCCGAAGACGTACCCGGTGTGGTGGTGAAGCTGCTTGAAGTTTATGTGCGGGAGCGTCATGAAGATGAACTGTTCATCGACACCCTTGACCGCATTGGCGCCGAGCCCTTCAAAGACCACGTGTACGCCAACAAGGAGGCTGCATAAATGAGCCAAATTATTGTTAAGCCGTTAAACGGTGAAGCCGCAATTGTTACCGATGAATTTGTGGTTGTTGAAGTGGGTACGGCTGAAGCACCTGTGGCAGTTCCCTCCGAGGGCAAAGTGCTGGTGCACTTGTCCGTGTGGGAAGCAAGCAAGGCAGAATTGACTGCACGCGCCGAAGCGGGCGATTTGGGTGTGTACCTGAACCCCGAAGACAACCCGGAACAATTGCAGGGCGACGCGAATGTGCTGAAGTTGATTGCATTTCACTTCCCGGTGTTCAAATACGGCCAGGGTTATTCAGGCGCAGTATTGCTTCGCACACGCTATGGCTTCAAAGGCGAAATTCGTGCATTTGGCGACATTTGGCGCGACCAGTTTTTCTACCTGGCGCGTTGCGGCTTTACGCAATTCGACATCAAGGAAGGCAAGTCGCTTGAAGACGCATTGAATGCGTTTTCCGATTTCACCATTCCATACCAAACCAGTGCCGACGGCTCGCTGCCTGTGTTCAATCGCAGGGCAGCCGCCGCGGGAGCATAAGCATGAATGCAGTGAACACTTCACGCTTTCACAGTGTTGAAGCAAGCCCTGAAAACAACGCTGCATTCGAGCAAGTGATTGCTGTGTTTCGTGGCCCGCACCAGCCTGCTACCGACATTGCAGGCAAAGTGCAGGCGCTGGAAACCCTGTTGACCCAAGCCGCGCAAGAGTTCGACAACATTGCACTGGCCAGCAGCCTTGCGGCTGAGGACAATGTGTTGTTCGATGTAATCGCACGCTTGAAGCTGAACATTCGCGTATTCAGCCTGAACACGGGTCGCCTGCACCAGCAAACACTGGATGTAGCCCCAGCCTTGCAAGCCAAGTATGGTCAAACAGTGCAGTGGTTTGAACCGCAGGCGCAAGCTGTTGAAACCTACGTGAACACCAAGGGTAAAGATGCTTTCTATGAAAGCACCGCGCTGCGCAAAGAATGCTGCGGTATTCGCAAGGTAGAACCTTTGGCGCGTGCCCTTCAAGGTGCAAAAGCCTGGGTAACCGGCCAACGCCAGGCGCAGGCAGCGACCCGCGCCGCACTGCCTGTGCGGGAATTCGATGCCGACCGCGGTATTGAAAAATTCAATCCGCTGGCGGATTGGAGCGAGGCCGATGTGTGGACCTATGTTCGCCAGTTTGAGGTGCCCGTGAACAAGCTGCACTTCGAAGGTTTTCCGTCGATTGGCTGCGAACCCTGCACTCGAGCAATCACCATTGGTGAAGACATTCGCGCCGGCCGCTGGTGGTGGGAAGACCCAAGCAGCAAGGAATGCGGTTTGCACAACGCAAATTTAAAGAAATAAGTTCAAGAAACACACTGAATCTACAAGTTGAGAAAAATCATGAGCACGCAAGTGAGCACGCAAAAACACACCATGTCCCATCTGGACTGGCTTGAAGCAGAAGCCATCTACATCATGCGCGAAGTCGCGGCGGAATGCGCACGTCCCGCCATGCTGTTCTCGGGCGGCAAAGATTCCATCGTGATGCTGCGCCTTGCGGAAAAAGCATTTCGCCCTGGCAAGTTTCCATTTCCCCTGGTGCACATTGACACCGAACACAACTTCCCGGAAGTGATTGAATTTCGCGACTGGAAAGCCAAGCAATTGGGCGAAGAACTGATTGTTCGTTCACTGGAAGGCTCCATCAAAAAGGGCACCATTCGCCTGCCGCACCCAGACGCTTCACGCAATGCGTTTCAAAGCGTCACACTGCTTGAGACCCAGGAAGAATTTGGCTTTGACGCACTGATGGGCGGCGCACGCCGTGATGAAGAAAAAGCACGTGCGAAAGAACGTATTTTTTCGTTCCGCGATGGCTTTGGTCAATGGGACCCAAAAAACCAGCGTCCTGAACTTTGGGACCTGTACAACACCCGCGTTCACCCCGGCGAACACATGCGCGTGTTCCCGATTTCCAACTGGACTGAACTGGACGTGTGGCAATACATTGAACGCGAAAAGCTGGAACTGCCCAACATTTACTACGCCCATGAACGCGAGATTATCGAGCGCAATGGTTTGTTGGTGCCTGTTACCGAGATGACCCAACCCAAGGCCGGTGAAACTGTCACAACGCGCACAGTGCGCTTCCGCACTGTGGGCGACATTACCTGCACCTGCCCAGTGGCAAGCACTGCAGCCACGCCGGCTGAAATCATTACTGAAACAGCGGTGACCGACATTACCGAGCGCGGCGCAACCCGCATGGACGATCAAACTTCCGAGGCCTCTATGGAGCGCCGCAAGAAAGAAGGTTATTTCTGATCCCCGGGCCTACGAGAAACACACGCGCGAAATAAACAACGAGATGAATACCATGAATGCAATTAACGAAGCCTTGAAACTGAGCACCCAAGACCATGGGGTACTGCGCTTCATCACAGCCGGTTCTGTCGACGACGGAAAGTCTACCCTGATCGGCCGCCTGCTCTTTGACAGCAAAGGTATTTTTGCCGACCAGCTGGCTGCCATTTCCAAGGCAAAAAACAAGCGCACTGCCGGCGATACCATCGACTTTTCATTGCTAACCGATGGCTTGGAAGCCGAGCGTGAGCAAGGCATTACCATCGACGTGGCTTACCGCTACTTCGCCACGCCTGCGCGCAAATTTATTGTGGCCGACACACCGGGCCACGAGCAGTACACCCGCAACATGGTGACTGGTGCGTCCACAGCCGACGTAGCGATTGTGCTGGTCGACATTACCCGCGTTACTTTTGAAGAAAGCACAGAAGGCCTGAAAGCCACGCTGCTGGCCCAAACCAAACGCCACAGTGCAATTGCCGGCAAGCTGGGTATTCCCGCCATTTTGTTTGCCGTAAACAAAATGGACCTGGTTGATTTTGATCAGGCCAAATTCATTGCGACTGAAAAAGCCGTGCGAGAACTGGCTGTTACCGTTGGCGTGCAAGAGGCGCTGGTGCTGCCCATTTCCGCCCTCACGGGTGACAACGTGGTTACTGCCAGCCCCAAAACACCTTGGTACACCGGCCAGCCCCTGCTGCCCATTCTGGAAAACATCCCCAGCCGTGCTGACCGCGCAGAGGCTGCTCACAAAGTGGGTTTCCGTTTCCCGGTGCAATTGGTGGCACGCCACGATGGTCACAAAGCCGAAGATTTCCGCGGCTACATGGGCCGAGTCGAAGGCGGCAGTGTGAAAGTTGGCGACACGGTGGTGGTGCATCCTTCAGGCCAAAGCGCCGTGGTATCTCGCATCGTGTTTTTGAATGACGACTTGCCAGAAGCCCACCTGGGTCAGTGCGTAACACTGGTGCTGGACCGCGATGTGGACGTGTCCCGTGGGGATCAAATTGTCAGCAGTGGCGACACTGTAAACCACGCCCCGGTGAAGGCATTGACGGCCGACATTTGCTGGCTGGACAATGAACCATTGAACCCTGCACGCAAGTACTGGATCAAGCAGACCACTCGCCAAACCCAAGCCAAAATTAAATCGGTGAATTTGGTGCTCGACATTCACACCCTGCTGCATGGCGAAAGCACCAAAACGGTGCAAATGAACGACATCGCACAGATTGAATTGGTGCTGGCCCAGCCTATCGTGGCGGATTTGTACACAGAATGCCGGGCAACAGGCAGTTTTATCTTGATTGACGGGGCCACCAACCAAACCGTGGCCGCTGGCATGATCGTTGCAAAGAACTAAGCAACGACCCTTCACCCGGTTGTTGGTTGCTTGTTCTTAAATAGGGACTTTTGAGATGGGACGCGTTGTGTTGATTGGAGCAGGACCTGGAGCGGAAGATTTAATCACCGTTCGCGGCCTGAAGCTGTTGATGCAGGCAGACTGTGTGTTTTACGACGCGCTGGTCAGTCCCTCTCTTCTTTCTGAAGCCCATCCCAATGCAAAACTTGTCGCCGTTGGAAAACGATGCGGCAAGAAATCGACTGCCCAGCACTTCATCAACAAACAGCTTGTTGAAGCGGCTGAGAAATACCGCTTGGTTGTGCGCCTGAAAGGCGGCGACCCCATGGTGTTTGGCCGTGCCGATGAAGAAATTACCGCACTGAAAACCGCAGGCCACACCGTTGAAGTGGTGCCTGGTGTTACTGCTGCACTGGCGGCGGCCAGCAGCCTGCAAGCCTCGCTCACCTTGCGTGGTGTGGCCCGCAGCCTTACTTTAACCACCCCTTCAGTGGGCGCTGATGAAGTACCCAGCACCGAATTGTTCACCGGCACTGAAAACGACACCGTGGCTGTGTACATGGGTTTGCGTCAGGCTGGGCCTTGGGCTGCTGCCTTGCTTGAAAAAGGCCGCAATCCCAACACTCCCGTCATTCTGTGCGAGAGCGTGTCATTGCCCTCCGAGAAATTTACACCACTGAACCTGGGCAAGCTGCCCTTGTTTTCTTCGGAACAACTTACCGATGGACCTTGCCTTATCCTGATTGGGCAAGCGCTGGCCAAAGCGCAGGCTGAATTGCTCACCGGCAATAAAAACCCGGCCAGTGTTGAATTGACCGGGTCGTTATTCGGATCGAACAAAGCTGCTTGATCGTCGGTAAAGCGGGCATTTAACCCGCAGCGGCCTCGCACTTCTTCATAAATGAGTTCTTGGCTGCACCGGCCAGCTTCTTTCCGTCTTTACCCACCGCGCGTTCTTCGCAGCTGGCCTTGTTTTCAGCCAGGCATTTTTTCATGAACGAATTTTTTGCAGCACCCGCCAAGGGCTTGCCCTCTTTGCTCACAGCCTTGGCCTGACAAGCGGCCTCGGTCGATTGTGCGTGGGCGGGAATGGAAAAACACAGCGCAGCCAACAGCAACCATTTCTTCATGTTGTATCTCCAGTTGTTTTGATTAAACCTGCTGAACAATTTCAGTGGCAATTGCTTGCCACACTGCATCCCACTGACCCACAGCCGTTGTGGCTTCAATGTTCAAACCCGGGTGTCTGGCTTTCATTTCAGCCATGATCACCGGGAAATCATTTTTCAAGTGTCCGCCCCGACCAAAGAAAATAGGCACCACTTGAATGTGCTTCACCCCACCTTGCGCCATGCAATCCACGGTATCAGGCAAGCTGGGGGCCATCAGTTCCAGAAAGGCCAGTTCGACCTGCACACCGGGCAACTGCGCCACCAACAGGCTCTGCAAATGTTTCATGGGCTCGGCCCACTGCGGATCGCGCGCGCCGTGGCCAAACAACACGATCGCTTTTTTTCCGGTACTGCTCATCGGTTCCTCAATACATTCAAAGTACGCCAAGGCGCTGGTTGCGACACCCACCACAATGCCCCCATACCCACCACAAATCCCAGCAGGCTGGGCAAAGCAGCGCTCACAAAGGGCGGGAAACTGGCCACCATGCTGAGGTGGGAAAACAGGTTGTTGACCAAATGGAAACCCACGCCAATCATGATGCCCGCAAACACCTTTACGCTGACACTGCCCGAGCGGAAATGCAGGTAGGCAAACGGCAGCGAGATCATCATCATGATGAGAATGGCAAACGGGTACATTATTTTTTTGGCGAAGGCCAAATCAATGTTGTCAGTGGCCTGCAAATTACTGCTCAGGAATTTCGAGTAGTTGTACAACTGCCAGGCGCTCATGCGGTCAGGGCGAACGAATAAACCCGTGAGCAACTCTGGGGACAAATTCGAGGTCCAGCGCATGGTGTCGAGTGATTCAAATTCACTGGCCTGAATGGTTAAACCCGCACGGGCCGCATCGGGGTTGTTCACTGCCTCATCGAAATAACGCTGCAGCAAAACATTGCGCAATTCCCAATCGCCACTGTCCGGATCAAACTTTGCACTTTCAGCGCGAACCCAAGCACGAATTCTGGATTCAGGATCGAGCTCATAGTATTCAAGTTTGAGCAATTCGCCGTCTTTGTTGAATGAATCAAAATTCACGAAACGCACCCTCGACTCTGCATCCGGGGCACTGTAGGTGTCGCGCATCCAGTAACCACTGCGGAAATCTCGATCTACCTCGTAACCCAGTGCCTTGGCGCGCATGGGCACTGCTGCCCTTTCAGCCAAGGGTGCCACGCCCTCGCCAAACAACACCGTAATCACCACCACCCCAGCTGCAATTCGAACCAGCATTTTCAGCATGCTGGTGGTGCTTAAGCCCGCGGCTCGCATGGCAGTCAATTCACTGCTGGCGGCCAATTGAACCAGCGCGTATATGGAACCAATCAGCGCGGCGATGGGCGCTATTTCGTAAACCCGTGCGGGCAGGCCCAGCAACACGGCGATGAAATAATAAAACCAGCTGGTGCCGGGCAAACTCAAACGGTCTACCTCGGCGATCAAATCAAAAAACGCGAATAAACCGACAAACGCAACCATCACAAAACTGATGGCTTTGTACAGCTCGCTGCGAAAATACACCAGCAGCGAATGGGGTACCTGAAATGGTTTGCTGACCTGTTTGCGAACATCGCGGGAGGACATTTTCATCGCTTGATCTCCTGGCCCGCCACCACGTCTTGCAAATCAAGGGCACGACCCGGTCTGCGCCAGCGAAGCAGAGGCGCACCCGCAGGGCGGTTGCGCTTCACCATCAACAGGTAAAACATCAGCAATACGCTGGCATGTGGCAGTACTAAAGCCACCCAGAAGTCGAGGGTTTCCTTGGTGACCATGCTTTGGGTGACCGACACGATGTTGCTGTAGGTGAGATAAATCAACAGGGCAAAAAGCTGGTTCAGTGAATTGCCGCCGCGCGGATTGACAAAGGCCAATGGAATGGCCAGCAAACCCAGTGCCAGGGCAGACAAGGGCAAGCTGATTCGCCACAACAGTTCGCCTTGAGCGGCGGGTGAAAAATCGGCGATCAGCAAATCGACACGGCGATGTTGCAACTGAAAACTGGGCGCTGCACCCAATGTGTTGTCAATGGCCAAGCCATAAGTTTCAAACTCGGTGCTGGTAAATCGCTCACCGGTGCCGTCCAGAGTAGCGCGGCGCCCGCCACTCAACACCAGGTAGGGCTGGCCGCCGGCATCCACTTCCACGCTGCCACGTGCAGCCGAAACTACTGTTCGGGTATCGCCTTTGGAGTCGACCACAAATACATTTTCGACCTGCTTGGTCACTTCAGATTGACGCTCTACGAAAAACACGCGGTTGCCTTCGCCTGATTCCCTGAACTGCCCTGCGCTGACCTTGCTCACATCACTGCGTTTGGCAAAACGATCTTTGGCAGCATCCAGTTCGGCTTTGGCCCACGGCGTAAGCCACACCGAGCACACCATGGCCAACACGGTGAGCGGCACGGCAAAGCGCAGCACGGGCCGCACCAGCGAGAACAGCGACACACCCGAGGCAAACCAGGCAGTCATTTCCTGTTCCTTGAAGGCACGCGATACCACACCCATGACGGCGATGAACACAGTGATGACCAAGGCAGCCGGCAGGTATTGAAGACCGCCCAATAAAATGAGTGTAAATACTTCAGCGTTGTCAACCTTGCCGCCCGCAGCCTGACCCAGGGTGCGAACCAGCACAGTGGTCACAATGATGGTGAACAGGGCCACGAAGGTGGCGCCTGCTGTTTGTGCGAAGTCTTTTCGAAAAGTGGATCGAAACAGCATGCAATGCAGGTGGGCTGTGCTTTGACTCGCCAACCCAGCTTGTTAATAATGGTAGATTGTCGCATGCATTCGTTTTGAATGGTCGAGCATTAATCGCAACAAGGAACACCATGACAACAACACCAGCCACACCCAAAGCCAAAAAACCCAGCTCCCCACGTGTTGCCAAAAAAGCGGCGCCCACGCCGCCACCCATGTTCAGCTTCAAGGCGGGTACGGGCGCTGTTGCCGAAGTGACTGCTGGCGGGCCGGTGCCAACCAAGGGTTGCGATGTGGCAGTGGTTGCGGTGTACAAGGAGGGCGAACTGACCGCCGCCGCGAAACGGGCCGATGTTGACACAGAAGGCTTGGTGGCCAATGCCTGTAAAACCGATAAAAACCTGGGAAATGCTGGCAGTTGCCGCGTGGTTTTCAACACCGCGAAAGCCGGCGCGCCGGTGTACGTGCTGGTGGGTCTGGATGAAGCCGACAAGCTGAACACCAAAACCCTGCGAAAAGCCACCAGTGCCGCCTGCGAAGCACTCAAAGGCCTGAAGCCTGCGAAGGTATTTTTCGCCGTGAACCAAGAAGTGCCCAAGAAAAGCAGCGACAAGGAAATTGCGGCTTTGTGCGCACGCACCATCACCGAGAGTTTTTACAGCTTCTCGGCCTGCAAAAAACAGGATGAAGACGCAGCCGCCCCTCCCGCCTTCGAGCTGGCCTGCACCAAATCCACCCAAGAGGCTGTTGAAAAAGGCGCCGCGATTGGCCAAGCGATTGGCAATGGCATGCAGCTGACCAAAGACCTTGGCAACTTGCCCGGCAATATTTGCACTCCAAATTACCTGGCTGAAACAGCCAAAGCCCTGGCCAAGCAATACAAGCTGGGCGTTGACGTGCTGGACCACAAAAAAATGGAAGCGCTGGGCATGTTCAGCCTGTTGTCGGTGGGCAAGGCTTCCAGTGAACCCCCAAAGCTGATTGTGCTGAAGTACAACGGCGCAAAAGACCCCAAAGAAGCACCCGTGGTTTTGGTTGGCAAGGGTATTACCTTTGACACCGGCGGCATTTCCCTGAAGCCTGGCGCTGGCATGGACGAAATGAAATACGACATGTGTGGCGCAGCCAGCGTGTTGGGCACCATGAAAGCCGCCGCTGAAATGAAATTGGCCCTGAACCTGATTGTGGTGGTACCCACGGCCGAAAACATGCCGGCCGGCAACGCCAGCAAGCCCGGTGATGTGGTGGTGTCCATGAGTGGTCAAACCATTGAAATCCTGAATACCGATGCAGAGGGCCGCCTTATTCTGTGTGACGCACTCACCTACGTTGAACGGTTCAACCCCGCCGCAGTGGTTGATGTCGCCACAC
Organism: Limnobacter sp. UBA7229; assembly: GCF_002473065.1. Taxonomy (NCBI): domain Bacteria; kingdom Pseudomonadati; phylum Pseudomonadota; class Betaproteobacteria; order Burkholderiales; family Burkholderiaceae; genus Limnobacter; species Limnobacter sp. UBA7229. The sequence continues at coordinate 140,752 of NZ_DKTN01000020.1, forward strand.
TGACAGGTGCCTGTATTGTGGCGCTTGGCCACGTCAACAGTGGCTTGTTCAGCCCCGATGACGAGCTGGCCAATGAATTGTTCAAAGCAGGCCAAAACGCATTGGACACCGCTTGGCGCATGCCCTTGGACGAGGAATACCATGAACAGCTGAAAAGCAATTTTGCCGACATGGCCAATATTGGTGGCCCACCCGCAGGCAGCGTGACCGCAGCCTGCTTCCTGCAGAAGTACACCAAGGCCTACAGCTGGGCCCACCTGGACATCGCGGGTACAGCCTGGCATTCCGGCAAGGCCAAGGGTGCCAGTGGTCGACCAGTGCCCTTGCTGGCCGAGTTTGTCATGAAGCGTGCAAAATCCTGAGGGTTGTGAATTGACCCGAATTGACTTTCACCTCAATGTGTCGGACCACCTGCTGTACACCTGTCGATTGATTCGAAAGGCGTACGGCAGCAGTTTAAAAATTGTGTGCTACAGCACCCGCTCCGAGGTACTTGAAAACCTGGACAAGCTGCTGTGGACGTTCTCGGAAGAGGACTTTTTACCCCATGTGGTCAGTGGCCACCCCGGCGTGGCCGACACGCCCATTGTGTTGACCGACAAGGCCGATGACATTGCCCACTACGATTTGTTGATTAACCTGGATGAGCAATGGCCACCGTTTTTTGCGCGGTTTGAACGGCTCGTTGAAATTGTGGGCACAGACGAAGACAACAAGGCATTGGCGCGGCAACGCTACAAGTTTTACAAGGAACGGGGTTACCCGCTGAATACCTTTGACCGCGCCAACGGTTAATCGGGGCTTAAGGACAACAACATGAGTGAACATTTTGATGGTGGCCCGCCCCTGTTGACCGAGGTAATTGAATCGGGTTTGCGGGAAATTGAACAATCCACGGGTAACCGCCTGAGTGGCAACTTGAGCGACCCGCAAATTGAAATTTTGCGGGCGCAATTGCCTGAACTGTTCGAACGCGCCCTGCTACGGATCAAACCCCAGCTGATGCAAGAGTTTGAAAAAGTAGTGCTGGACGCGCTGAAAAAATAATCAGGTTTTGAACACCTGCACAGACTGCGTCAAGCTGCCTGCCAAGTCTGAAATTTGCTGAGCCACATACTTGTTTTGCGCAATGGCCGCTGTGTTTTCTTCGGTCATTTGCGCAACACGCTCCACGTTGCGGCTAATTTCAACACTCACATTGCTTTGCTCTTTCATCGACACGGTAATGGCCTGAATGGCCTCATTCACGCGGTCCGCATTGACCTTGATCTGGTCAATGGTTCCCGATACCGAGTCTGCCTGTTCAATGCCCTGCTTCACCATACCCACCGAATCTTCCATGGACTTGGAGGCCTGCTGGGTAATGCTCTGAATCTGGAACACCATGGTTGAAATGCGCTCAGACGAGCCCTTCGTTTGCTCAGCCAGTTTGCGTACTTCATCGGCAACCACTGCAAAACCACGACCGCTTTCACCTGCACGTGCCGCCTCAATGGCCGCATTCAAGGCCAACAAGTTGGTGCGGTCGGCAATGTCGGTGATGGTTGAAATAATCTCGGAAATTTCATTGGACTGCTGCTCAAGCGAGCGCACTGTGCTGGCACTGCCTTGCACCGAGCTGGCAATTTTCCGAATGCCGTCCACCACCTGGCCCAAAGTGACGCTGCCTTGATCGGCAGACTGCTTGGCCTGCATGGCTGTGTGTGACGCATCGTTGGAGTTCTCAGTGATCTGGCTGATCGACACAGTCAATTGCTCGACTGCCGCAGCCATGGACGACGTGGCATCCGCCTGCTCAGAAGCCGCCTTGTTCATTTCATCGGACGAAGTACGCACGGCACTTGCACTCTCAGTCAACGAGGCAGTGGAACCACGAATACCCTCAATCAAACCACGCAAATTGGTTTGTGCCTTGCCCAGTGCAAGCAACAGCCCGTCCACTTCGTCTTTGCCCTCAACCTTGATGTTGCTGTTCAGCCTTCCCTCTGCCAAAGCGTTGATGTGAATTGTCGCAGTGCCTAACTTGCGTTTAAACAAACGGGAAATCAGGAAGTTCAAGGTTAAACCAGTGAACAGGGCAAACAATGTAATGGCCACGGTAATCCAGATGGATTGTTGGTAAACACCCTGGCTGGCCTCTTGGCGCTGCTTCAATAAACGGTATTCTTCAGCTTCCACTTTGGCCAAAGCCTGACGCATTTTGTCCATCAGCGGCTTGCCCGGGGTGGCGTCCACCAAAGCATTGAAATCTTCCGGGGCCATATTGCCCTCAATCACCAAGCGCTTGGCGTCGATCAGCGGATCCACCACGGAATTCAACCAAGTGCGATAGTGGGCATTGAATAAACGCAATTCCTCCGTCACCACCGCGTTGTGCGCCGTGAGTTCGGCCGCCTTGTCCAGGTGTTTGCGAACCTGCTCTTTGCCCTCGTTGTAGGGTGCCAGATAAGAATCATCACCACGCAGCAAAAATCCGCGTTCGCCAGTTTCAATATTCACCAGATTTTCACGAACCCCAAGCACATTCTCGATCACCTCATGGGTGAATTCGTTTTTGGCATTGGCATCCATAATCCGCTTGCTGTTAAACACACCCAAGCCACCCACCACCACGCCCAGCAGAATCACCGTGACCAGGCTGGCACTGAATTTGGCACTAATGGAACTCAACATGAGACACCCCTCTTTGAACTGTCATTGGTTTACAACATAACGTTGTATTTCTAAAAAAGCCTCACTCGAACAGGGCTAATAGAAGACAGCCACCCAGTCGGACGTATGAACATTGTGCAGTACAAGGGGGGGACCGAAATTGGGGAATAAAGGGGCTTTCATGGTCCAGACCAAACAACTCAAAGCCGGGAACACCCCCGCAAACGCTATAATGCCGGGCTAAGCCATTGTTGACGTTGTTCATTTTCAAGTACCACTGCCATGACCCTTGCCAAAAGTTTCGACCCGAATGCCATTGAATCCCACTGGGGCCCTGAATGGGAGCGCCAAGGCCATGCCAAGGCCACCACGGTGGAGGGCAAGCCCGACTTTTGCATTCAACTGCCCCCACCCAATGTAACCGGCACCCTGCACATGGGCCATGCGTTTAATCAAACCATCATGGACGGGCTAACGCGTTATTACCGCATGCGTGGCCACAACACCCTGTGGCAACCGGGCACAGACCACGCAGGCATTGCCACTCAAATTGTGGTTGAACGCCAGTTGGCCGCCAAGAACACTACCCGCCACGATTTGGGTCGCGAAAAATTCGTGGAAAAAATTTGGGAATGGAAAAACGAGAGCGGCAGCAAAATTACCGAGCAAATGCGCCGCATGGGTGCGAGTGTGGATTGGCAGCGCGAGTACTTCACCATGGACCCCGCCTTGTCCAAATCGGTTACTGAAGTGTTTGTTCGGCTGTTTGAACAAGGCCTGATTTACCGTGGCAAGCGATTGGTGAACTGGGACCCTGTGCTGAAAACAGCGGTGTCTGATCTGGAAGTGGAAAGTGTGGAAACCGAAGGCCATTTGTGGGAACTAAAGTACCCACTGGTGGAGGCAGACCCGGTGAAAGGCCTTACCCACCTTACAGTGGCCACCACGCGCCCGGAAACCATGCTGGGCGATTCAGCCGTGATGGTGCATCCCGAGGATGAACGCTACCAGCACCTGATCGGCAAGAAAGTACAGCTTCCCTTGTGCAACCGTGAGTTGACCATTATTGCCGATGAATACGTAGACAGCAGCTTCGGCACGGGCGTGGTGAAGGTAACCCCGGCGCATGATTTTAACGACTATGCCGTGGGCCAGCGCCACAAGCTTGAGCTGATCAACATTCTTACCCTGGATGCCACCATTGCGGACAATGCGCCTGCGAAATATGTGGGCATGGACCGCTTTGTAGCCCGCAAGCAGATTGTGGCCGACCTGGAAGAACTGGGCCTGCTGGGTGAAATAAAACCCCACAAACTGATGGTACCCAAGGGCGACCGCACCGGCGTGGTGATTGAACCCATGCTGACCGACCAGTGGTTTGTGGCCATGACCAAAGCCGCTGAAGGCGATGCCACTGGCAAAAGCATCACCCAAAAAGCGATTGACGCAGTAGAACAAGGCCAGGTGAAGTTTGTGCCCGAACAGTGGGTGAACACATACAACCAGTGGCTGAACAACATTCAAGACTGGTGTATTTCCCGCCAATTGTGGTGGGGCCACCAAATCCCGGCCTGGTACGGCGAGAACGGCGTGGTGTTTGTGGCGCGTACTGAAGAAGATGCCCGCGCCAAGGCCGCCGCCGCTGGCTACACAGGTGCACTGAAGCGCGACGACGATGTGCTGGACACCTGGTTCAGCTCTGCACTTGTGCCCTTCAGCACGCTGGGTTGGCCCGAGGAAACCCCAGAACTGACGCACTTCCTGCCCTCCTCCGTGTTGGTGACTGGTTTTGACATCATTTTCTTCTGGGTGGCCCGAATGATCATGATGACCACCCACTTCACGGGCCAGGTGCCTTTCCACACCGTGTATGTGCATGGCTTGGTACGGGATGCTGAAGGCAAAAAAATGAGCAAGTCGGTGGGCAACACCCTGGACCCGGTCGATTTGATTGATGGGTGCAGCCTGGACACCCTGCTGGTGAAACGCACCACGGGCTTGAGCAAGCCGCAAGACGCGCCGAAAATCGAAAAGAAAACCCGCAAGGAATTTCCGGAAGGCATACCCGCCTACGGCGCCGATGCGCTGCGCTTTACCTTCGCAAGCCTGGCCACTTTGGGCCGAAACATCAACTTTGACCAGAAGCGTTGCGACGGTTACCGCAACTTCTGCAACAAGCTGTGGAACGCCACCCGCTTTGTGCTGATGAATACCGAAGGGCAAGATTGTGGCCTGAGCGACCACGATGCAGACGCCTGCACGCCCGGCGGCTACCTGGATTTTTCGCAAGCGGACCGCTGGATAACAAGTACCCTTCAGCGCGTGGAAGCCGATGTGGCACAGGGTTTCGAAACCTACCGCTTCGACTTGATTGCGCAAAGCATTTACCAGTTTGTGTGGGACGAGTACTGCGACTGGTACCTTGAAATTGCCAAAGTGCAAATTGCCAATGGCACGCCCGCACAGCAACGCGCCACCCGCCGCACCCTGGTACGCGTGCTGGAAACCATATTGCGCTTGGCCCACCCGATTATTCCGTTCATCACCGAGGAACTTTGGCAAACGGTCAGCGTGGTGGCAGGCCGCCGAGAAGAAGGCGTACAAGCCAGCCTGATGACCCAGGCTTACCCGGTCAGCGTGCCCAGCCGCATTGACGAAAAAGCTGAAAACTTTGTGGCCCAGCTGAAAGCCACGGTAGACGCCATTCGCGCACTGCGCGGCGAAATGGGTTTAAGTCCGGCCGAAAAAGCACCGCTGATTGCCAGCTGTGAAGGCAATGCCGAGCAACGCGCGTTTCTGGAAAAAACCGGCCCGGTATTGGCTGCGCTGGCCAAGCTGAGCAAAGTCGATGTGGTTGATTCACTGCCCGCAGACTCCATGGCGCCCGTGCAAATTGTTGGCGAACTGAAATTGATGCTGCACATTGAAATTGATGTGGAGGCCGAGCGTGCCCGCATTGGCAAAGAAGCAGAAAAAATTCGTATCGAGATTGCCAAGTGCAATGGCAAACTGGGCAACGCCAGCTTTGTAGACCGTGCACCCGCAGCAGTGGTGGATCAGGAAAAAGCCAGGCTGGCCGAATTCAGCGCTTTGCTTGAAAAGCTGGAGAGCCAGCTAAACAAGTTGAAATAGGCACAAAAAAAGAGCACCGAAATGAACCATTCGGTGCTTTTTTTTCCACAATCGCTGGGTAATCAACAACCCGCAGTGCACCTGCCCTTGCCATCAAAACTCATGGTTCTATCACTCAACGGCACGTACACAGGCACCTTGCTGGCCTTCATGAATTGCTCGGTTTTTGTACCCGCAATTACCTTGCCATTCTGGGTGGCCACTTCATTGGCATGGCTCGCAATGACAGCTTTGGGCTCTACCAACTCATTCACCACATAAGCCGCCTCCCGCGGACCAGTGGTGAAGGTGTCACCGATGTTCATCACAGCCAATTGCGGCTTATAGAATTCACCCACCACTTCTTTTTGTTCTCCAGTGATACCCGTGTCGCCACTCAGATACACCGTTAAACCATTGCTGAACTTGACCACGTAGCCAGTGGCGGGGCCAGCATAGGCCGTGATCCCTGTTTCTTTGAGCATATCTCCCAATCGTTGCCCAACAAAATCACCCGCAATGCCGTTGCTGTGCGCAGCAGGTACGGTGGTAATGTCCACACCGTTGATGGTTTGCATTGCTCCGAAACGAACCAGTACCGAGTTTTTCTCGTCACCGCCGGCTTGTTTCAATTTGGCTGCAAAGAAGGAAGGCATTTCACTGCCAGTCACAATTTTTGCACCGGTTTTTACAGCAATGTTCACACTGTTGGAGTTGGGCAAAGCACTGGCGGAAATATCGGGTTTGTCACAGCTGCCTGCATTCGGAGCCGGGTTGTGCCGGTCGCCCAAGTGGTCACCGTGCATGTGGCTCACCAACACCACATCAATTTTTCCCAAGCGGGGGTCTTCAGCACCCGCCACTGTGCGGCCAGCGTCGTACAAAATCCGGGTGCCATTCGGATCTTCGAAAATCATGGCGCGGTCAAAGCGACAAAACTCGCCCTGCTGGCCACCCAAAGGGGTCACTTTGACCAAGCCTTGGGCTGGGGCTTGCGCCTGAGCAGCGAGGGGAAGCATACACAACAGGGGAATTGCACGAAGGAGGGAAGGAATTGTCATACTGCGACCTGCTTGAATCTTGGTTAATACACGTCGAACACCTTGCTCAGCAGACCCATTTCACCTGCTTTTTCTAACTCGGCTTTGACCTTGGCATATTCATAAATTAAATCAGCTGCACCGAGCCCAAGGGACTTCCAGGGGCGATACAAGCGATGATCAAGAAGTGTATACGCAATAGACTCGCCACTCAACGCCGATTGTGGCCGGGTGCCCAAGCCCACCATAGACCACTTTTCAAACATCAGCTCTTCGGTGGTCTCAGACACCAGCAGACGAATGTCAGAGTGCCGGGGGTCTTTCACTATCTTTTTATAGACTGAGCTCACCGCTTCCCGGGGGCCTTCAAGGCACTGCATAAACTCCATGCCATTGCACAACAGCAGGCCCTCGATACCCAGATTTCGGTTGTTTTGAGACGCCTGCTCACACAATTGCTCAAAGGCCAGGCGATCAAAGCCCGGCACTTGAACCGATGTGTAAATTAGTCTCAGCATACAATTCCCGGAATTTGTGTATGACAATCATATGACGCCCGTGGCCTAATCTAACTAACCAGAACGGGGTAGTCAATTTGGACGAGAATAAACCTTTGCGGTCTTGTGCATGCGGTTTCTTCCCAAAAACTGGATCCAGTCCTCGCTGTTTTGTGGCAAAGGACTCGCCTTGCTTTGATAAGCCGTGGGGTTTTGGCTGGGCTGTGTGGCCAAGCTGGCCTGCATCAACTGTACGCTTTGTTCCAGACAAGCCTGCAGGCCAGTTTTGGTTTTCGCCAGCTCTACACAAAGCTCATCGGGACACATCCGCACCACACCAAGCTTCAACAGCGGCTTTCTCGGAAAGTCTTTCAAGTTCCAGGTGAGCAAACCAACGGGTTGTTGCAATTGGTGCCGCAGAGCCAAGGCCGATGCAGCAACATGGCGGTCCTTTTCATCCACCTGCCGAACATCAGCCAGATAAGGTTCGTGGTTTTGCGGCAACAGCACTGCCTGTAAACGGCTGGGTAAGGCGTGGCGCTCCTGGTCCGCATCGTCGGCATGTAAACGCCCCAAGCGAACCAAATTTCGGTAACACTCGTTTTCGATGTGGGGAGTCCAATACAAGGTGGCCTGCCTGCGCTCAGCCAGCGCAACCATCAGCCAACGGGTCCATTCAGAGAACAGCACATTGGCGTCAAGCAACCAATGTTGTGGCACCTCGGGCTTGCCGAGAACAACGCTCACCAGGTGCCGGCCGGTTTAACGGCGCTTCATGTAGAAAACGAATGAGCCAGACTGGTCAGCCTGCTCTACCAATTCGTTGCCGGTCTGTTTGGCAAACATGGCGAAATCGCGCACCGAGCCTGGGTCGGTGGAAGTCACTTTGAGCACCTGGCCGCTCTGCATTTCTGCCAAAGCCTTCTTGGTTCTCAAAATGGGCAGCGGGCAATTCAATCCGCTGGCGTCGACTTCACGGTCAAAATTCATGTCTCTTACTCCTGTTTGTGTATCGCTCACTGCTCTTGAGTTCGCTTGTGAGCTTACTTGTGATTTTTCACTATTTTAATTCAATCCAGTTGACAGGCAGCTGACGGGCGCTTAGCCAATCGGCCATGGCCAAACCAGTGCCCATGCGCCAGGGGCGCAATTCAGCGGGTTCTACCAGCTTGTAGTCGGCCAGTTCTTCCGACAAGTTAATGTTGCCCACCGCCTTGATGTGATAACAAATAATCACTTCATTTTTCATCGGAAAGGGATACACCCCAATCAAGCTGCTTTCAACTGCATCCAGATTGGTTTCTTCTTTCAGTTCGCGAATGGCACCTTGCTCAGGTGTTTCATTGCGTTCCAGAAAACCGGTAATGAGCGCGTAAAAATGTGCGGGCCACGCCACGTTGCGGGCCAGCAGCACCTTGCCCTCGAACTCCACCAATGCAGCCACCACGGGCACCGGGTTGCCCCACTGCACGAAGCCACAAGCACTGCACGCCATGCGGGGCTGACCAGAATGCTGCAGCTCGTGCAGCTTTGTGGCACACATGGGACAGTACTGATAAATGGCTTTGCTCATGGTGCGTCCCGGTCTGATTGATTATTTATTTTTAACCCAATCCACAACACTGGCCAATGCCGCATCCAGATTCTCCGGCTGTGTGCCGCCAGCCTGCGCCATGTCGGGTCGACCACCGCCTTTACCACCCACTTGTTGGGCAACAAAGTTGACCAGGTCACCTGCTTTAACCTTGGCGGTTGCCTCTTTGCTGACCGAGGCAATCAAACTGACCTTGCCTTCCAGCACCGTGGCCAATACCAAAGCGGCATTGCCCAATTTGTCGCGCAGTTTGTCAGCGGCTTCGCGCAGCTGTTTCACATCTGCACCTTCCAGCTTCGCAGCCAGCACTTTCACGCCGCCCACATCCACTGCCTGCCCAGCCAAATCATCGCCCTGGCTCGCCGCCAGCTTGCTTTTCAAGCGGTCCAGTTCCTTTTCCAGGTTTTTCACCTGATCCATGATCTGGCCAATTTTGGCAGTTGCCTCGGCAGCGGGCACACGCAGACTTTGCGCAATTGCATCCACCTGCGCTTGCGCCTTCTGGGCAAATTCCATCGCCCCCAGACCAGTGGTGGCTTCCACACGGCGAATGCCGGCTGCCACACCGCTTTCGCTGGTAATTTTGAACAAGCCGATGTCGCCGGTGCGCTGCACGTGAGTGCCACCACACAATTCCCGAGAAGAACCAATGTCGAGCACACGCACGGTGTCGCCATACTTTTCGCCAAACAACATCATGGCGCCGGCGCTCTTGGCGCTTTCAATGTCCATGATGCGGGCTTGCGTTTCTGCATTGGCCAGAATTTCTTCGTTCACAATTCGCTCAACCTGGGCAATTTGCTCGGGCGTCATGGCGCTGTGGTGTGCAAAGTCGAAGCGGGTTTTTTCAGCGTCCACCAGCGAGCCTTTTTGGCTGACGTGTTCGCCAAGCACTTCACGAAGGGCCTTGTGCATCAAGTGGGTGGCACTGTGGTTGCGAATGGTGCGATTGCGCTGGTAGTGGTCAACCTGTGCGCCTACTGCATCGCCCACTTTCAATTCACCAGTCACCAATTCGCCATGGTGGCCAAACACATTGGCTTGAATTTTTTGTGTGTCCAATACGCGGAACAAATTCAGGCAAGCTGCGCCACTTGAAATTTCGCCCTGATCGCCCACCTGGCCACCACTTTCGGCATAGAAAGGGGTTTGGTCCAACACAACAACGCCCTGCTGCCCGGCAGTGATGCTGTTCACCGAGGTGCCGTTCACATAAATGGCGGTGATGGTGGCGTTGGCCACTTCAAGCGCATCGTAGCCCTTGAATTCAGTAGCCACGCCGCTGTAGGCCAGGTCAGCGTCCATCTTGAACTTGCCTGCTGCGCGGGCCTGCTGCTTTTGCTTGTTCATGGCCGCGTCAAACGCAGCTTCATCCACACTCATTTCGCGTTCTCGACACACGTCGGCGGTCAAGTCCAGCGGGAAGCCGTAGGTGTCGTGCAATTTAAATGCCGTTTCACCATCGAGCATGCCACCCTTGGGCAACGCACCCAGGGCGGAATCCAGAATGGCCATGCCGTTTTCAATGGTCTCGAAGAAGCGTTCTTCTTCGGCCTTCAAAATGCTTTGCACCTGTGCGGCCGCTTTGGCCAATTCAGGGTAGGCTTCGCCCATTTCTGCCACCAAATCACCAACCAAGGCGTTGAAGAATGGCTTGCGGCAACCCAGCTTGTAGCCATGGCGAATGGCGCGGCGAATGATTCGGCGCAGCACATAGCCGCGACCCTCGTTACCGGGAATAACGCCATCCACCACCAAAAATGAACAGGCGCGAATGTGGTCGGCAATTACCCGCAGTGAATTGTTGGTCAAATCAACCGCGTTGCCCTGCGCAGTCACTTCTCGCGCGGCCGCTTTAATCAAAGTTTGGAACAGGTCAATTTCGTAGTTGCTGTGCACATGCTGCAGCACTGCAGCAATACGTTCCAGGCCCATGCCGGTGTCAACGCAGGGCTTGGGCAGCGGGTGCAACACACCGTCGGCGCTGCGGTCAAACTGCATGAACACCAGGTTCCACACTTCAATGTATCGGTCACCATCTTCTTCAGGGCTTCCGGGTGGACCACCCCACACTTCGGGGCCATGGTCGTAGAAAATTTCGGTGCAAGGGCCGCAAGGGCCGGTGTCGGCCATTTGCCAAAAATTGTCGGAAGCGTAACGCGCGCCCTTGTTGTCGCCGATGCGAATAATGCGCTCGGCGGGCACACCCACTTGCTTGTTCCAGATGCTGTAGGCTTCGTCATCTTCCTGATACACCGTGACGTACAGGCGTTCAGGCGGCAGCTTGTAAACCGTGGTCAACAATTCCCAGGCGTACTGAATGGCGTTTTCCTTGAAGTAATCGCCAAAGCTGAAGTTGCCCAGCATTTCAAAAAAGGTGTGATGGCGGGCCGTGTAACCCACGTTTTCAAGGTCGTTGTGCTTGCCGCCCGCGCGAACTGAACGCTGGCTGGAAGTAGCCCGTGTGTATGGGCGTTTGTCTTTGCCGGTGAACACGTCTTTGAACTGCACCATGCCACTGTTGGTGAACAACAGGGTGGGGTCGTTGCCCGGCACCAGGCTGCTGGAAGCCACCTTGGTGTGGCCTTTGCTGGCAAAGAAATCAAGAAACTTTTCGCGAATGTCAGCGACTTTCATGTTGGGGCTACCTTCCTGAGTAAAGCGGCATGCGGTTTTTGGTTTAACCCTCGATTATAAGGTCATTCGATCCGTAAAAAGCCCTTTTACACCCAAGGCTTGCAGCGTTTTCGCCTGTTCCGCGTCGTTCACGGTATAAACCCGAACCAGCCGCCCTGTGGTGTGTATGCGGCGCAAAGCAGTGGGCTCCGCCCCGCTCCAGTGCAAATGAATGGCACTGGCCTGCAGCGCATCGGCATGCAGCGCCCAGTGGTCGGGCAACTGCTCGTACAACAAGGCAAGGTCATAACCTTTCAGTGGCAACAGGCTTGCATGGTAGAAACTGGAAAACACCCAGTTCTCGCAAATGTGGTGCTGTTGATCGGCAGGCAATTCTTCAACTGCGACCTTCACCGCCCGCCCCAAGGCAATCGCGTTGGCTGGGTGGGTGGCTTTCAGTTCCACATTGGCGCGCATGCCATGCTCTAAGCAGAACTGAATGGTTTGGGCGAGGCTGGGTATGGGCTCGCCCTGCACCGAGTAATGCCGAAGGTCGCGAGCACGAAGACTGTCAAAACGGGTTAGCGGATCGGTGGACGCCATGGCGGGGTCAACAGACCGGGCGCAACGCCCCATTACCCAGTCGTGGTGAATCATGGGCACGCCATCGGCCGTCAACATCACATCAAACTCCACGGCTTTAAATCCGGAATTTAATGCAATCTCAAAACCTTTCAGCGTGTTTTCAAGCTCGCCTTTTCCGCTGCCGCGATGCGCCCAAAGTTGCATTTTCTGTCATCCACGTATTGTTAATCCTTGACCTAGACCTAGCTTGGTCAAAGTAAATTTATTTACTTTTTAAAGGGTTATCCCGGAACTTCAACGGTTTTAATGCAGTCCCTTCTGGTGTTAAGGTAAAAGGATAGTCCATTTAACAGGGAGGGCAATGTCTGCGTTCTGGCAAAACACCATTAGCCAAGCGATACGTTTGCGACGAGAGCTACACAGCGAGCCTGAACTAAGCTGGCATGAAACACGCACCGCTCAAAAAATAAGAACAACGCTCAGCGAACTGAATATTAGCTGGTCCCCATGCGCGGGCACCGGCACCTTGGCGCGCCTGAATACTTCGGCCACTGCATTCAGTGCGCGCCACATTGCCTTGCGAGGCGACATTGATGCCTTGCCCATTGAAGAACAAACCGGCAAAACCTGGGCCTCCCGCCAATTGGGTTGCATGCATGCCTGCGGGCATGACGGCCACACTGCCGCCCTACTGGCCACAGCCAGATACTTGAAAAGTATTGAACACACATTGCCAGGGCCAATCACCCTGATATTCCAACCCGCCGAAGAAGGTGGGCACGGTGCGCTGCGCATGATTGAGGACAGCGCACTGGAAGGCATTGATGAAATTTACGGTTGGCACAATTGGCCTGCCATACCTGAAGGCCAACTGGTTTGCCCTGACGGGATTGTGATGTGCGGTAACGGTACATTCGAAATTACCGTAAACGGCCAGGGCGGCCACGCCAGCCAGCCTGAATTGTGCCGCGACCCTGTGTTGGCGGGCAGTGCCATGGTGCAGGCCTTGCAACAGGTAGTGGCGCGCAGGCTTGCGCCCCAACAAACCGCTGTGCTTAGTGTTACCTCATTTAACGCACCCGGCGGGCCCACGGTTATCCCTCAACAAGCTGTACTGGGTGGCAGCATTCGTGTGCCCAACTCCACCACCCGAGAGCAAATTAACGCCTTGATTGTTGAAGTGGTGGAGAACACCGCCCACGCTTATGGCGTAAGCGCCGAAGTCACCATTGAACCGCGCTACAACGCCACCATCAACCATGCCGCGCAGGCAGGCAAGTTAAGGGCCGCTTGGCGTGCAGTGATGGGCGACGCGGCCTTTGATGTTGCCACACCCGTGCCAATTATGGCCTCGGAAGATTTCAGCTATTACCTGCAGGAAATTCCAGGGGCTTTTGCCCTGGTGGGCGCAGGCAAAAAGGGGGAAGAACCCGTTCCCTGCCACAGCCCTTTCTACGACTTCAACGACGCCTTGATTGAACCGGTTGCCCGCCTTTACGCGCACCTGGCTGGCGCGCCCGACCCAACACACAACAACAAGGAGTGATGTGAATGAACATGCAAACTTTTGAGCGACGAGAAAGCGATGTGCGCGGCTATAGCCGCACCTATCCAGTGGTGTTTGACAAGGCATTGAACGCCCGACAAACCGATGAAAACGGCAAAGAGTACATCGACTTTTTTGCAGGTGCCGGTGTGCTGAACTTTGGGCACAACAACGAGCGCATGCAAAAAGCAGTGGTGGATTACATTCAATCCAACGGTGTTACCCACAGCCTGGACATGGCCACAGTGGCCAAGCGTGCCTTTATTGAAAAATTCGAAGAGGTTGTGCTCAAGCCCCGGAACATGCCGCACAAAATGCAGTTCATGGGGCCCACAGGCACCAACTCCGTCGAGGCGGCTTTAAAAATTGCACGACGCGTCACGGGCCGACAACAAATTGTGTCCTTTTCGCATGGCTTTCACGGAATGACTCTGGGTTCGCTGGCTTGCACCGCCAATGCGTATTTCCGTGGCGCTGCGGGTGTACCTTTGCAACATGTGACCCACCAAGCCTTTGGCTGCGAAACGCCCTGCAAAGGTTGCACTTTGGGCTGCGGTGAAGAAAGCATTGAACGCATGCGCGCCTTGTATGCCGACACATCCAGCGGCGTGGCACCACCCGCCGCATTCTTGATTGAAACCATTCAGGCTGAGGGTGGTGTGAAGGTGGCCAGCGCCAAGTGGCTTCAAGCACTCCAACAACTTGCGCATGAATTGGGTGCCCTGTTGATTGTGGACGACATTCAAGTGGGCTGCGGCCGCACAGGCAGCTATTTCAGTTTTGATGAACTGGGTATTGACCCCGACATTGTGTGCCTGGCCAAAGGCATCGGCGGCTGGGGCACACCCATGGCGCTGAATTTGGTAAAACCTGAAATTGACAAGCACTGGGCGCCGGGGGAACACACCGGCACCTTCCGCGGACAAAACCTGTCGTTTGTGGCCGGTCGTGAAGCGCTCACCTACTTCGAAAACGATGAACTCATGACCGAGGTGAAGCGCAAGGCAAAGGTGATGCACGCGGCCATGCAAAGTGTGGTGCACCGTCACCCACAACTGGAGCTGACCGGCAAGGGCATGATTCTGGGATTGAACGTGGGCAGCACCGAGACTTCGAAAGCCATTGTGAACCAGTGTTTCGAGAACGGCCTGATGATTGCAAGCTGCGGCACTGGCGGGCGAGTCATCAAACTGATTCCACCGTTGACCATTCCTGACAGCGACTTGGAAGAAGGCCTGAACACCTTGATCAAGGCGGTGAACCGCGTGATGGAGGCCGCATGAAAAAACGTGATGACATGACCTTTCCTTTCGAGGAATACGAGCGGCGCATCGCGGAATTGCGCATGCGTATTGCCCAGCGCAGGCTGGATGCGGTGGTGATCACCGATCCTGAAAACATCATGTACCTGACCGACTATCAAACAACGGGGTACTCATTTTTTCAGGCACTGGTGGTACCGCTTGAAGACGAGCCGTTCATGATTACCCGTGCGCTGGAAGAATCGAATGTGTTTGCGCGCACATGGGTAGAACAATCGCGCCCCTACCCCGACACTGGCGATGCCATTCAAATGTTGCTGGATGCCCTTCGGGAATTCAGGCTGGATGACAAACGAATTGGCTACGAGAGAAACAGTTATTTTTTCCCGGCCTATCAGCAAGACTTTGTCCACACCCGCTTGAGCAAAGGCAAACTGCTGGACTGCTTCGGCATTGTTGAACAAGGCCGCTTGCGCAAATCGCCGGTTGAAATTGAGCTCATGAGAAAAGCCGCAACTGCAACGGAAGCGGGCATGAAAGCGGGCCTGGAGGCCTGTGTTCCCGGCGCCACCGAAAATGACATTGGCGCTGCCATTTCGTCGGCCATGTTCAAGGCTGGTGGAGAGCCACCCGCCGTGATGCCTTACGTCACCAGCGGACCACGCACCATGATAGGCCACGCCACCTGGGAAGGCCGTGTGGTGAAACCCGGCGAACACGTATTTCTGGAAGTGGGTGGATGCTACAGACGCTACCACACCGCCATGATGCGCACTGCAGTGCTGGGTGAACTCAGCGACTCCATGTACAAAGCGCAAGAGACCATGAAGCATGCTCTGGATGCCGTTCATGAGTATTTTCAACCGGGCATGACCGTGTCGGATGCCGACAACCTGGTGCGCAATATCATTACCCACAACGATGTGGGCGCTCGGCTGATTACCCGCTCCGGGTATTCAATCGGCATTGCATTCCCACCCAGCTGGGATGAAGGCTACATTATGAGTTTGAAGCAGGGCGAATCGTCCATCCTTGAAGAGGGCATGACCTTTCACATCATTCCGTGGATGTGGGGTGTGGATGGTGACAAAACCTGCGGCATCTCCGACACCATCATCATCACAAAAAACGGTTGCGAATCATTTTTTTCGCTCGACCGCGATTTCACCGTGAAACCTGAAAAAAACGTTCACACGCTCAGTGCAGTGAACACCACACCCGGCAAGAAAAAAGCGGCCACTGACACAAATACGCAGGAGGACCAAGCTGTATGACCACTGCCATGCTCACATCAACCAACCCATTCACCGGCGAAAAAATCAGCGAGCATCTTGCCCTGCAAGGTGAACAAATCAGCGCACAAATTGGCATTGCTGCTGCAGCCTTTCCTGCGTGGTCCTCGAAATCATTTACTGAGCGCGGCAAAGTGCTTCATGCAGTAGCTGCTCAATTGCGCAAACACAAAAGCAGGCTGGCTGAACTAATGGCACTTGAAATGGGCAAACCCGTGAAAGAAGGTGGCCCGGAAGTAGAAAAAGCCGCCAGCTGTTGCGAGTACTATGCTGAGCATGCCAGCAGGCATTTGGCCGACGAATGGATCGCATCCGATGCATCGGAAAGCTATGTGAAGTACCAGCCATTGGGCACCTTGTTAGGCATATTGCCCTGGAATGCACCAGCCTGGCTGGCCTTTCGCTACCTGGCCCCGGCACTGATGGCGGGCAATACCTGCGTCATGAAGCACGACCCGAACGTACCGGCCACGGCGCAGGCATTGGCCAACTTGTTTCAGGAGGCGGGTGCGCCTGCTGGCGTGGTGGTGAATTTGCCGCTGCGCACCGAGCATGTGGAACAAGCCATTCGCGACCCGCGCATTGTGGCGGTCAGCTTTACAGGCTCAAGCGCGGCAGGTCGAAAGGTTGCAACCACCGCCGCATCGGAGCTCAAACCTGCGGTGCTAGAACTTGGGGGCTCTGACCCCTGTATTGTACTGGCCGATGCCGACCTGGAACGCGCAGCCGATGTGGTGGTGTTGTCACGCATCATCAATGCCGGTCAAAGCTGTATTGCGGCCAAACGCATATTGATTGAAGCGAAGGTTTATGAAGAATTCACCACCTTGCTCAAGGTGCGGCTGGCCAAACTGAAAATGGGCAACCCGCTGGAATCTACAACCGACATTGGCCCCATTGCCCGCCAGGACCTGCGCGATAACCTTCATCGCCAGGTGCAGCAAACCATTGAACAAGGTGCAAAGTGCCTGCTGGGCGGTCAGCTTCCCGATGCGCCTGGCTACCACTATCCCCCTACTTTGCTGGCCGATGTGAAGCCCGGCATGTGTGCATTTGAGGAAGAAACCTTTGGTCCGGTCATGGCAGTGATGAAAATAGAAAATATTGATGAAGCACTGGCAGTGGCCAACAACACAAACTACGGTTTGGGCTCTAGTATATGGACAGCCAGCACCAGCAAAGCCATGCGTGCAATCAATGAATTGCAGGCCGGACAGGTGGCAGTCAATGGCATTGTAAAAACCGACCCCCGACTGCCCAGTGGTGGCATCAAGCAATCGGGTTACGGCCGCGAGCTTGGGCCACACGGCATTCGCGAGTTTGTTAACGCCAAGCAGGTCTGGATTAAATAGAGGCAGTCGAGGAGACAAACCAAAAATGATCAAAGTCAGTGTGATGTACCCCAATGCGCAAGGCGTCAGCTTTGACCACGATTACTACAAAACCACCCACATGCCGCTGGTGAAAAGCAAAATGGGCAAAGCCCTGCACCATTACACGGTCGACAAAGGCCTGGCTGGTGGCGCTGGGGACGCGCCGGCGTTTGTGGCCATGGGGCATTTGCTGGTGGATTCCGTCGAAGCATTTCAGGCCGCTTTCGGCCCACACGCCAAAGAAATCATGGCGGACATTCCCAACTACACCAATTCCAGCCCTGTAATTGTAATTAGTGAAGTGACTGTTGAAAAAGGCTAAACAGCCTTGGGAAACTTCGCGATGATTCGGTCGAACTGACTGGCGAAAGTTTTTCGGTCCGCCTGGCTGTAGGCGGGCGGACCGCCTGTATCAATACCGCTTGCCCGCATGGTGTCCATGAAATCGCGCATCGTGTGTAGGGCCTTGATATTTTCTGCGGTGAACATGTCCCCACGCGGGCTTAAAACCTGCGCCCCTTTGTCGACCAATTGGGCAGCCAGAGGAATGTCGCTGGTAATCACCAAATTCCCGGCCTCAACGCGGCGTACAATTTCATCATCGGCCTCATCAAAACCACGCGGCACCTGCAACAGCTTGATGAATTTAGAGGGTGGCGTGCGAATGTACTGATTGGCCACCAAGGTGGTTTCAATGCCAGTTCGATCGGCCGCACGAAAAATGATTTCCTTCACTGCAACAGGGCAAGCGTCGGCGTCGACCCAGATTTTCATCATTTGACCACGCAAAAATGCAACAAGCTCCGATCGTATCAAATCGCAAAACCTAGGGATGATCCGAAGCGCAATACCGGCTCTATTCCGATACAGTTCAATCAAGAACTAAAACTTTTCAGGTGGTCAATATGGGTTTCAAAGTTGCTTTTCTGGGTTTGGGCGTTATGGGATACCCCATGGCAGGTCATTTGGCAAAGGCCGGTCACGAAGTCACGGTGTACAACCGCAGCTCGGCCAAAGCGGAAAAGTGGGTTTCACAACACGGCGGCAAAATGGCAAGCACGCCTGAACAAGCTGCGACAGGACAAGACTTTGTATTCGCCTGCGTAGGCAACGACGACGACTTGCGCCAAATTTGCACCGGCATCAATGGCGCTTTCCACGGCATGAAGCCAGGCGCGGTGTTCATTGACCACACCACAGCCAGCGCAAAAATTGCCCGCGAACTTTTTGAACATGCGAAAGACGCAGGTTTCGGGTTTATCGACGCCCCAGTGTCTGGCGGACAGGCTGGCGCAGAAAATGGCCAGTTGACTGTGATGTGCGGGGGAACTCATGCGGACTTTGAACAGTCCAAAGACGTAATTGCTGCATTTGCCAAGGCCGTTACCTTGATGGGTGAATCGGGCAGCGGTCAGCTGACAAAAATGGTGAACCAGGTGTGCATTGCCGGTTTGCTGCAAGGTTTGTCAGAAGCACTGAAGTTCGGCATGAATGCTGGGCTTGATGTCAACAAAGCACTTGAAGTGATCGGCAAAGGTGCCGCACAAAGCTGGCAAATGGACAACCGTGGCAAAACCATGGTGGAGGGAAAATTCGATTTCGGCTTCGCAGTAGACTGGATGCGCAAAGACCTGAGCCTAGTGCTGGAAGAAGCACGCCGCAATGGTTCTCAGCTGCCAGTGACCGCACTGGTTGACCAGTTTTATGCCGAGGTACAGGGCATGGGCGGCCAGCGCTGGGACACCTCGAGCCTCATCAAACGTTTGTAAAAGCGCGCGCCAGCCTTGAGCCGAACGCGCGCTTTATTGGAACGATCACCCACGGCTTGGGGCGTGGGTTTGGCGCTCTTGGGCGCCATCTTTTTTTCTGGCAAAGCGATTGTGGTGAAGCTGGCGTATGCCTACCCGGTTGACGCATCCACCCTGCTGGCCATGCGCATGCTGTTGTCGCTACCGCTGTTTCTGGGCGCGCTCATCTTCACCGTGTTGCGGGAAAAAAATGCCGCAAAAATGACAGCCAAAGATTATGGCTTGATTACCTTGGCAGGCCTGCTGGGCTACTACCTCGCCAGTCTGTTTGATTTCATGGGCTTGCAATACATCACGGCCGGGCTTGAACGGCTGATCTTGTTCACCTATCCCTCCATCGTGTTGCTGATTGCCTGCATCATCAAACACCAGTGGCCCCAACCCTGGCAGCTTGTGTGCATGGCGCTTAGCTACGTGGGGCTGGCAGTGGTATATGGCCATGAAACCGTACTGGTGGGCGACAACACGGCCCTGGGCGTGGTGCTGGTTTTTGTATCTGCCATTTGCTATGCCAGTTACTTGATTGTGGGCGAAAGGTTGCTTAAGCGACTGGGCACCATACGCGTTACCGCCATGGCCACCCTGGTTTCCGCAGCAGCCATACTGATACAAATCAACTTGCAGCAGCCATTGAGCATCATTGTTGAACAACCTTTGCCCGTGTGGGGCTGGTCGCTCGTGAATGCGGTGTTTTGCACCTTTGTACCAGTATTCGCCGTAATGACTGCCATCAGCTTGATCGGCGCACCACGTGTGTCGCAACTGGGCATGATTGGCCCCATCGCCACGATTGCGCTGGGCACCTGGATTTTAGAAGAACCATTTACCGTTTGGCATGCTGTGGGGACCGCACTTGTAATTGCAGGTGTAGCCTTACTCAGCATGAAAAAAGAAGCAAAAGAAGGAGCGATGACATGAGTACTACACCTGCAAAAATTGTTCGTTTTTACAACCCCGGTGCACCTGATGTGTTGAAAATGGAAGACATCGAAGTGGGTCCACCCAAAGCCGGTGAAGTGCAGATTGAACACAAAGCAATTGGCCTGAATTACATCGAAGTGTATTGGCGCACTGGCGTTTACCCACAACCCCTGCCCTGCTGCCCCGGCACCGAAGGTGCAGGCATTGTGCGTGCAGTTGGAGAAGGCGTAACTGACCTTAAAGTGGGCGACCGCGTGGCCTATGGCTCCGGCCCGGTGGGTTCGTATACCACCGTGCGCAACATGCCGGCACACCCGCTTGTAAAAATTCCGGACAGCATTGATTTTGAAACCGCCGCCGCCATGATGCTGAAAGGCTTCACAGCGCAGTACCTGCTGCGCCGCGTGTACAAAGTACAGGCAGGTGAAACCATCTTGTTCCATGCCGCTGCGGGTGGCGTGGGCACCATTGCTACCCAGTGGGCAAAGTCGCTGGGCGTGCGAGTCATCGGCACTGTTTCCACTCGAGAGAAAGCGGAGTTGGCCAAAGCCAATGGTTGCGCCGAAGTGATTATTACCAGCGAAGAAAATATCGTCGATCGCGTGAAAGAACTGACCGACGGCAAGGGAGTGCCGGTGGTGTACGACAGCGTGGGAAAAGCAACCTTTCTTGATTCCTTGAATTGCCTGAAACCGCGCGGCATGATGGTCAGCTTTGGCAATGCCAGTGGCAAAGTAGACCCAGTGCCATTGCAATGGCTGGCCGAGCGCGGTTCATTGGTGCTGACCCGCCCAACCGTGGCATCGTTTACGGTAGACAAGGCTGAAATGCTGGAAAGTGCGGCTGAAATGTTTGGCGTGGTGGCCAGTGGTGCTGTGAAAATTCAAATCAACCAGCGGTTTGCGCTGGCCGATGTGGTGAAAGCGCACACCGAACTTGAAGGACGACGCACGACGGGTTGCACAGTGCTGATTCCTTAACGCGCTGAGTGTTACATGCCCGATCGGCTTGGGTTCCGCTCTCTCGCCTGCCGGTTAACTGCCCGATCGGCTTGGTTTCCGATCTCTTGACTGCCTGTTAACTGCCCGATCGGCTTGGGTTCCGCTCTCTCGCCAGAAAACCTGTTGAT